>UQLZ01000029.1 GCA_900541935.1 uncultured Prevotellaceae bacterium
GCGTGATCCTCAACGGAACCGTCAAAACCGGAACCCGCTACGGATACAAGTACGGTTACACCTACGGCTACCACGCCAAATCAAATTACGAAAACTAAAACATTATAGATATGAAAATTGCAGTTGCAGGAACAGGCTATGTTGGTTTAAGTATTGCTACATTGCTTGCACAGCACAATCAGGTAACAGCAGTTGATGTTATTGCTGAAAAGGTTGAATTGATAAATAATCGAAAGTCTCCAATCCAAGATGACTATATTGAAAAGTATCTTGCAGAAAAGGATCTCAATTTAACAGCAACTCTTGATGGAGAAAGTGCTTACCGAGATGCTGATTTTGTGGTTATTGCCGCACCTACTAATTATGATGCTGTGAAAAACTATTTTGACACATCTCATGTAGAAGAAGTTATAGAATTGGTATTGAAGGTAAATCCAAATGCTATTATGGTAATTAAAAGTACTATACCAGTAGGTTATACAGAAAGCGTCAGGAAAAAATTCAATACAGAAAATATAATTTTCTCTCCTGAATTTTTGCGTGAAAGTAAGGCTCTTTATGATAATTTATATCCAAGCAGAATAATAGTTGGCAGACCTGAGGGTGATGCTCGTTTGGAAATGGCTGCCAATACATTTGCCAGACTATTGCAAGAAGGAGCAATTAAGGAGAATGTTGACACTCTTTTTATGGGACTGACAGAGGCAGAAGCCGTGAAACTTTTTGCGAATACATATCTTGCATTGCGAGTAAGTTATTTCAATGAGTTGGATACATACGCTGAAATGAAAGGTCTTGATACCCAGTCAATCATTAATGGTGTTAGTCTTGACCCTCGCATTGGTTCTCATTATAATAATCCAAGTTTTGGTTATGGTGGTTATTGCTTGCCAAAAGATACAAAACAGTTGCTTGCTAATTACCAAGACGTTCCGCAAAATATGATGTCTGCTATTGTAGAAAGTAACAGAACTCGAAAGGATTTTATAGCAGATAGAGTTTTGAAAAAAGCCGGTTATTATGATTACTATAATAGAGGCGATTACTCGCCAAATGAAGAAAAGTTATGCGTTGTTGGTGTTTTCCGATTGACAATGAAATCTAATAGCGATAATTTCCGTCAGTCTTCAATTCAAGGTGTTATGAAGCGTATTAAGGCGAAAGGAGCGGAAGTTATCATTTATGAACCAACACTTCAGAACGGTTCAACATTCTTTGGCAGTAAGGTTGTAAATAATTTGGAAGAATTCAAATTAAAAAGTCAAGCAATTATAGCCAACCGCTATGATGCATGCCTTGATGATGTTAAAGAGAAAGTATATACAAGGGATATTTTCAGGAGAGATTAAAAATATGACAAAAACGGAATCTAACAAATCTGTTTCTGGTAATAAAAGAATATTCAAGAATACAATGTTTTTGTATTTGAGAATGTTTTTTGGTCTTATCGTCTCCCTATATACTTGCAGGGTTATTTTAGAAGTATTAGGTGTTGTTGATTATGGCATAAGTAGTGTTGTTGGGGGATTCGTGCTAATGTTTGGATTCTTGAACAATACTTTATCCTCAAGTTTGCAAAGGTTTTACAATTCAGAAGATATTAAAGAGAATGGTTTTCAAATAATTTACAATGTGGGTTTAGTTATACATATTGTAATAGCAGTAGTGCTTTTCATACTCTTGGAAACGTTTGGTTTGTGGTATGTTAATAATATAATGGTCGTTCCTGAAAATCGATTATTTGCAACTAACATAGTTTATCAGTCTTCTGTTTTGTCAATGGTTTTGATTTTGCTTCAAATTCCTTATTCTGGAGCAATAATGGCAAAAGAGCGAATGGATTATTTTGCGTGGGTTGGTATATTTGATGTGATTTCACGATTGTTATTCGTCTTCGTTTTGCCATATATGCCAATAGACAAATTGCTCTCTTATGCTGGTTTTTCGCTGTTAATTTCTATAATTAACTTCATCTTATATTTTGTATATTGCAGGCGTAATTTTAATGAAATTAAACTATACAGAGTAAGAGATAAGCATTATTACAAAGAAATTTTATCTTTTTCAGGATGGAATTTGCTCGGAACTTTTGCATGGATGCTTAAAGGACAAGGTCTTAATATGATGCTAAATGTTTTCTTTGGACCAGTTATAAATGCAGCCAGAGCAATAGCGTACCAAATAAATACTGCGATTTCGAATTTTTCTAATTATATGGTGACTGCTTTCAGACCTCAATTAGTAACATCTTATGCAGAAAACGACCATAAAAGGACACGTAAATTGATGTTTATCGAAAGTAAAGCATGTGTAATGCTTATCGCTTTATTGGTTATTCCTTGCATATTTGAAATAGACTTGGTTCTTCATTGGTGGTTAGGAGACAATGTGCCACAATATACTTCAATTTTTGCAATATTGATTTTAATAGACCAATTGATAAATACAATGAATATGCCTCTGACACAAGTTATTCATGCTGTTGGAAAAATGAAACAATACCAAATGGTAAGTTCTTCTATTAATTTAATAATGTTGCCGTTAGGTTGGTATTTGTTGCACATTGGATTAGAACCTGTTTATGTATATATTGGAATGATTGCTGTATCTGTCATTCATCAGATAGCCTGTATTATAGTTACAAATAAGATATTTTATTTCGGATTAAAAAATTATCTATGCAAAATTGTACTGCCAAGTTTTGAGTTGATATTCCTGTTAAGCTTTATTCCTTATTTTTTGTCAGAAGTGATGAGTGATTCTGCTTTTAGATTAGTATTGATAGTGATGTATGACATTTTGGCGGCTTTTTTTGCTGGTTATTATCTAATGCTAAACGCGAGTGAGAAAATATATGTAAGAAATGTTCTAATTAAGTTTTTGAAAATTAACAAATAGAGTATGAAAAGAAAAATATTGATAATGCATCCTGAACTTTGCGTGGGTGGTGCTGAAAAGGTTTTGCTCGATATGTTGGGAAACTTGGATAAAAACAAATATGATGTTTCTTTATTGCTGATAAATCCATCAGTATGGGATAATAAAATACCTGATTATGTTAAAACATCGTATATGTTTAGCAAAAATCCGCGAAAATTGAATTCCATATTAGCGAGAGTATATAAGTTCTTTATGATTTTTTTCCCTTGTGTAATTTGGAAGTTTTTTGGAGTAAAAGGCAAATTCGATATTGCGATTGCTTATCAAGAACCTATGATATGGTACTTGCCATGCACCAAGGCTTTTACGGTATCTTGGGTTCATACTGATTATTCTGCACTGCAGTGGTTTCCAGAAGTGAAACAGTTAAGAAACAAAGAGGGCTTCTTGGCTAAAAAAATTGAAAAAGCCAGATTAAGACTTATAAACAGTTTTGACAGAGTTGTATTTGTCGCTAAATCTGCAATTCCCGGGTATATACAAAAAACCAGTTACAATATTTCCAAAACGAGAGTGCTATATAATATCAACAACGAAGCTCTCATTAAAGAACTATCTAACGAGGAAATAGTAGAACCACAGTGGAGCAATTATGAAGGAGAACGGTTAGTTGTGGTCGGAAGGATTCATAGCCAAAAAGCAATGCATCGTTTAATACCTTTAATGTTAGAGATAAAAAAAAATAATATCTGTGCAAGATTGTTTGTCGTTGGAGATGGTCCTGACAGAGAACAATTAGACAAACTGATAAAAGAAAACGGTTTGGAGGATTCTATTATTATCTTAGGCTTTACAAATAACCCTTATAAGTATATAAGGCAAGCAAAGTTGCTAATCTGCTCATCTTTGTTTGAGGCATATTGTACAGCAACAAAAGAAAGTATCATCTTAGAGACACCGTTTGTAACTACTTTGTGCTCTGGTATGGAGGAGCAGATTGGAGGAACAAAAGCAGGCATTATTGTAGCGAATGAAGACAATTCCCTTTCTGATGCTGTGATTAAAGTATTAAAAGACGATGCTTTGTACTCTGCTATGAAAAAAGATATTAAGCAAAGACATCTAGATTTGTCTGATGAGAAAGCAATTGATAATATAGATTGCTTCTTGCAGGATTGTATAAGCGGCAGAGTGTAGAAATGGAAATCAGTAGTTATAATCAGTTGAAAGAAATAATAAGTTTTGAACGGAGACTTTATATTTCTCCGTCAAGAAAAAAACATATTATATATACATTTGAAAATCCCTTGAGTTATCGTATCTGGAAATGGCAAAAGACTTTGCGACTTTGTGAATATTTAAAAAACAAAAGGGGATTGCTCAGGAAGTTTGCATATCATTATTATAATCGCAGATTACTGTCTATTGGCTCTAAATTAAATATAGAAATATATCCCGGTTGTTTTGATAAAGGTCTGAAAATTTATCATACAGGAATTGTTGTTAATCCTAAGGCAAAAATTGGAAGAAATTGCCAACTCCACGGTCAAAATTGTATAGGTAATAATGGAATTATTGACTTATCTCCAATTATTGGTGACAACCTTGATTTGGGTTTTGGGGCAGTTGTTATAGGAGGAGTCAAACTTGGAAAAGGTGTTACGGTAGGAGCAGGTAGTGTTGTTTGCAAATCTTTTGTTGATAATTCTGTTATAGTTGGTGTTCCTGGAAAAATAAAATAGTATGATAGAAATTAGTATAATAGTTCCAGTATATAAGGTGGAAAAGTTCCTTGCCGAATGTATTGACAGCATATTGTATCAATCGTTTAAAGATTTTGAATTGTTACTGGTTGATGACGGTTCACCTGACAGAAGCGGAGAAATATGTGAGGAGTATGCCAAATCAGATTCCAGAATAAAAGTCTTGCATAAAAATAACGGAGGACAGGCTTCTGCTCGTAATTTCGGACTTGATAGTGCTTCCGGTAACTATGTTATTTTTGTTGATAGTGATGACATACTGGCAGACAATGCATTGGAAATTCTGCATAATGAAATAATAGAAAATGAAGCTGATATTGTTTTGGGGAAAATAATTCGATTTGCAGACGATACTGGTAGCATCCGTCTTTACACCAGACTTGATAAACGAAAAGCAATGAGTGGACAAGAGGCTTTGGAATTGCTTTTGGCTGGTTCTTTACTTAATATTACTTTATGTGGCAGTCTGTTTAAACGTGAAATTTGGGATAATCTTAGAATGCCAGATGGCTTTATTTGTGAGGATTGGTTCATTATGCCACACATATATCTTCAGAAAAATTTGTTAGTAGTTTTTACTCCAAATCTTGTATATATGTATCGTGAAAATGCCAAATCAACAATGTTTAGCTTATATAGGCGTGGAAATCCTCAAGTTATTGAAGTTGCAGAACATGTAATTCAAACAATCTATAATCGTGACCAATCCATATATTCTCGTACTCTTTGGAGTAATTTAAAGCGAGTATGGAAATATGTTGGGATAATTTATTCATGTAAGAGAGTTCAGGAAGAGGCTATGTTTTTAGAGCAGGTGAGGGATTTGTTAAAACATTATTGGTATGATTTAAAGAAATCAGGCCGTATGTCATTATTGGAGAAAATAGGAGTTTGGAGTTTCTGTTTCTTTCCTCAGTTATGCAGTTTGCTATATAAAATCAAATAATATAACTTTCAATATTATGAGTCTTATTTTACGGCTAAGGAATTTGCTTCGGATAAACTGGCTGAAGACAGTTTATATTAATATTTATTATTTTGGTATAAAGCAAGGATTTAAGATGCCTATATTTATTTACAGGCACACGGCTCTCTTATTAATGGGGGGGGGGGAAAGTAGTTATAAACGGTTCTGTTAAACGTGGAATGATTCGTATTGGCGAGCATTGCCTAAAAACTATAAGCAGGAAGTCAACTCCAAATGTATGGTTTTTAGGAGAAGGAACTATAATATTCAATGGTCCAGCGTATTTTTCTCAAGGAATAAAAATATGTGTTGATTTGGGAGGTATACTAGAAATAGGAAAAGGTGTTTCTTGTACAGGCAATTCAGAGATTATATGCAATGAAAAAATCATTATCGGTGATAATTCTCTTATTTCATGGAATGTTCTGATTATGGATACAGACGGTCATCAAATAGTCAGGGATAATGGGGATGTCAATATTTTCAGAAAACCTATCTATATTGGAGACAGAGTCTGGATAGGTTCTCGTGTTACGATTCTCAAGGGTAGTCATATTGCCGACAATTGTATAATTAGTTCTGGTAGTATAATTAATAGAAAATTTGAGGAAGCTAATATTGTAATTGGAAATCGGGCAAAGTCAGAGGTACTAACCAAAATTAATAGTTGGAAATAATATAATAAGTAATATATTTCAGAGGAAGCATGCGTTTTGATTATAGTTCACAATGAATTTAAAATTCTTGATTGCTTAATGCGTCAGTTGCAACACTTCGAAAATTTGATTTTTGTATATTTTGACAAAAAGGTTGCAATAGATGTCTAATCCTCTATTATATATACACTTAATATAGCGTGTCACCTATATGTATGGAGATATTTTGATTTAGCATAATCAAATAACTTTTTTTGCCAGAAAGTTTAAATGTAAGTATATGAACATTATTATATTTCGGCAGAAAGACTATTTAAGAATCATAATAAGTTCAATGAATATAAGTAAGTTTAAAGAAGTTTCAAGTGGCTTTTTTGTATTGCTGATTGCGTTTAGTTACAGTATATTTTTTATTAGCCAAACGGCATTGGGTTTAAAGGCGGGAGAGGGCTCTCTATTTCAGGTATATAGCGGATTGTTGGCTATTGTAGTATTTGTAATGTATTTGCTATCATTGAAAAGTATTCCAGGAAAAGCAAGTATGGCAGCATTATTATGTTGTTGTACAATTGTAGTGCTATATTATGCAACACAACTGCAGTACGGGTATTTAAACAAACGATACTTTGCATATTTTCTATCAACGGGTGTGAGATTTATTCCAGCCGTATTAATGGGAACAATAATGCTAAAAGATTCTAAGATTTTGGAAAAGATAGAATCAGCACTTTTGCCGTTTGTAATATTCTATACCTTAGCACTTGGGCAAGTCGTTTTTACTGCAAAGATAGGCGTTAATGTCGGCTCAACATTTAACACAGAGGGAGGTTTGTCCTATCAGTCAATTTCTTATTATTCAATTTTTGCGTTCGGATTTACGATGTATCTCATTTCTAATGGGATGCATTCGAATATAAAACGTAAATTTCTAATTGCACTGGCGATAACACAGGTAATTATGTGTATAATGTCTGGTGGAAGAGGTGCTTTTGTTCTCGGTGTGGTTTTTTGTGTTTATTTTGGATTAAAAGCAGGCTCCTTGAGAAATCTTGTAAAGTATTTAATTCTTGTATTATTTTTTATAATTATAATTCATATTGTTTTTGCAGATAATGCCGTTTTTCAACAGGGTTTTAATCGTATTTTTAATTTCTTTGGTGAAGAGAAAGCTATGGAAAACGATAACAGGTGGATTAGATGGGGGTTGGCATTTGATGCATTTTTAGATAGTCCTTTATGGGGTCATGGCTTAGGTTCTGTATTTTATGAGGTCGGTTTTTATTCGCATAACATATTTACAGATCTTCTATGTGAGGGAGGTATAATCTTTGAAGGATTATTTATCTTTATGCTAATAAGATTTTATAATATTTCGAAGCGTTTAATAAGAATTGATTCCCGATATGAAATACTTGTTATCATATTCTTATGCTCATTCATAATGCTTTGCTTTAGCGGATATTATCTGTCAGAGTCTGGTATGTGGATTGCAATGACTTATATACTTTTCTCAAAGAATAAAATACATAAATATGGATAAACTTAAATTATTATTTTCATTGGAATTTTATTTGGCAATATTTGATGTGTTGTTTAAGTATATTCCAATATACTTTTTTGTAGCATTGTTTCACAAAAAAAAACAGTGCTGGTTAATTTCTGAGCGTCCAACAGATGCGAGAGATAATGGATTTGTTTTATACAAGTGGATAAGGACAAATCATCCCGAAAAGAAAGTTGTCTATGCCATTAAGAAAACAGCAAAAGACTACGCAAATGTAAAAGACCTTGGTGAGGTGGTTGAGTACGGTTCTTTTTTGCATTGGTTTTATTATTTTGCATCTACGGTCTATTGTGGAACGTCATGGGGGATATGTGCCCCCAATAGCATAGCGTTTCTAATGATGCGCAATATCCTTCCTCCTAAAGGGAAAAGAGTGTTTTTGCAACACGGAATAATCAAAGATAATATGCCAGTTGGACATAAGAATAAACTAAAGGCAGACATATTTGTATGTGGGGCATATCCAGAATGGGAATATATAAGTCGCGAATTTGGCTATTCTCAAGGAGAAGTCAAGTATTTGGGTTTGACAAGGTTTGACAGATTGATAAATAATGCAAAAAAAAATCAGATACTTTTTATGCCAACCTGGAGGACTGATTTGGCAAATGTTTCAGATTTTGAATCAACAGATTATTATAAGACTATGATATCGTTGCTTAAATCAAAAGAACTGAATGATTTTTTAATTGAAACAGAAACTGAATTTGTTTATTTTATTCATCCTGCAATTAGAGATAAGAAAACTTATTTTACTAATTTAGGAAATAGCCATATAATAATCCTAAATAATGAAGACTTTGACATGCAGAAATTGATATGTTCTGCAAAATTGTTAGTTACAGACTTTTCTAGTATTTATTTTGATTTCGCTTATCAAGAAAAGCCAGTTATTTACTATCATTTTGATTACGAAAATTATCGTAATTATCATTATCAAGAAGGTTACTTCAGTTATGAGAATGATGGCTTTGGTCCTATCTACAAGAATGAGGGTGATTTGATAGAGGGAATTAAAGAAGTTGCCAAGAAAGATTGGGTTGTAGATGACGAATTTCATAGCCGAGCAACACGCTTTTTCCCAATAAGGGATAAAAACAACTGCCAGCGGCATTATGGCGAAATTTGCAAATTAGATAAATCAGACGAGTAGTTATGGAAAAAAGACTATGCTTAGTCTATAATTACGCGCAACATTATAGACAAGAAATATTTCAATTGCTTGATAAAGAACTTAACTGTGACTTCTATTTTGGAGATAAAATGGGAGATGTGAAGAAATTGGACTATAATTTGCTCAATAATTTTCAAGCAGAATTGGAAAATCATAGAATTGGCAAAAGTTTCTATTATCAAAAAGGTATAAATAAATGTTTAAGGAAAAATTATACTGATTATATTTTTCTTGGAGAAGTAAGATGCCTTTCCACTTGGTGGGCTTTGATTTACTGTAAGTTCTCAAAGAAAAATATTCATTTATGGACACATGGATGGTATGGTAAGGAGTCTTTTTTAGAGAAGACACTAAAAAAGGCTTTTTACAGTTTGGCTGATAATATTTTATTATATGGCGACTATGCCAAACAACTTATGATAAAAGAAGGGTTTAATTCTAAAAAATTACATGTTATATATAATTCTTTAGCATATGATAAACAAAAATCATTGCGTAACAATCTAAAAATAAAAGATATTTATGCTTCACACTTTAGAAATAATAATCCAAATTTGGTTTTTGTAGGTAGATTAACCAAAGTAAAGAAACTGGATTTCATTATTCGAGCAGTTGCTGATTTAAGGAAAAAAGGAGAAAATTATAATCTTACATTTGTAGGAACAGGGGAAGAAAAAGAAGTCTTGCTTAATTTGAGTAAGGAACTAAATGCAGAGGATGTCGTTTGGTTCTATGGTGCTTGCTATGATGAAGAAAAATTAGCAGAATTGCTCTATAATGCAGATTTGTGTGTATCGCCTGGAAATGTAGGTTTGACAGCAATGCATAGTATGGTTTATGGACTTCCTGTTCTGACACACAATAAATTTGAATGGCAAATGCCAGAGTTTGAAGCCATAATTGAGGGAAAAACAGGTTCTTTTTTTGAGTATGATAATCTAAAATCTCTTGAAACATCAATCTCAGGATTTTTTAAGAATGTAACAGATAGAGAAACTATACGAAAGAATTGTTTTGCTGTTATCGATAGTAAATTTAATCCTCATATACAATTAAATGTTATAAGAAATGTCCTTGAAATCTGATCTGTTCGACCAATTGCGTTGGTTCAAACGTAAATTCTACATTAAATGGTATGGATTTAGAAATGTCCACCCGAGGTTTATGGCTACATCTCGTTTGAAAAGAGTATCGAAAGATATATCAGCAGGAGCCTATTCTTATATAGGACCAAACAGTATAATTTATCCTAGAGTTTCAATAGGTAACTATACAATGATAGCCAATGATGTTTGCATTTTAGGAGGAGATCATAACTTCCGTCACTCTGGCATTCCAATGGTTTTTGCTGGTAGAGATAAATTACTTGATACCAAAATAGGAAGTGATGTTTGGATAGGGGCAAAATCCATAATTATAACTGGGGTAAAAATTGGTAATGGAGCAATTGTTGCAGCTGGGTCAGTAGTTACTAAAGATGTTGAGCCTTATGCAATAGTTGCAGGAGTACCAGCCAAATTAGTTAAATTCCGTTTTACTGCAGAAGAAATTAGAGAGCACGAGCAAATGTTGTCTAAACCTGTTTCAGAAATGAATTACTTGAAATATAGATTGTGTCAGGGTAGTCAAATGTGTAAATAATATTTGGAAGAAGTGTTCGAAAGGTATAATAAATAACTTATAACATATACTATGTCAGTATTTAAAGACAAAGTCCTGTTGATAACAGGCGGTACGGGTTCTTTTGGTAATGCCGTGCTACGTCGCTTTCTTGATAGCGACATCAAGGAAATCAGAATTTTCAGCCGTGATGAAAAGAAGCAGGACGATATGCGTCACCGCTTGCAGAATCCTAAGGTGAAGTTCTATATCGGCAATGTCCGTAACAAGACTTCTGTTGATATTGCTATGCGCGGCGTTGACTATGTTTTTGCTGCTGCGGCTTTGAAGCAGGTGCCGAGTTGTGAGTTCTTCCCTATGGAGGCTACCCGCACTAACGTGCTTGGTACTGAAAACGTTCTTCTTTCTGCTATCGAGCACGGAGTGAAGAATGTTGTTGTACTTTCTACTGATAAGGCTGCTTATCCTATCAATGCGATGGGTATCAGTAAGGCACTTATGGAGAAGGTTGCTATTGCCAAGGGTCGTGAGCTTGGCGAGGGTGCCGCTACTACTATCTGCTGTACCCGCTACGGTAATGTTATGGCGAGCCGCGGCTCGGTTATCCCTTTGTGGGTTGAGCAGATGATGGAGGGTAATCCTATTACTATCACTGACCCTAATATGACTCGCTTCATGATGACTCTTGATGATGCTGTTGACTTGGTTATCTATGCGTTTACTCACGGTCATAACGGTGACCTTTTCGTTCAGAAGGCTCCTGCGGCTACTTTGGAGACTCTTGCTACGGCGCTAAAGGAAATATATTCTAAGGTTGATCCGAAATACGGTGATACTGAGGTTCGCGTTATCGGTACTCGCCACGGTGAGAAACTTTATGAGACTCTCGTGACTCGTGAGGAGATGGCTAAGGCTATCGATATGGGCAATTATTACCGTATTCCTTGCGATAACCGTGACTTGAACTATGACAAGTTCTTCTCTGAGGGTGATGAGGCGGTTTCTCGTATTGAGGATTACCATAGCCACAATACTCAGCGTCTGGATGTTGAGGGTATGAAGGAGCAGTTGATGCGTCTTCGCTTTATCCAGGAGGATTTGGGCTTGATTGAGAAGGCTAAGGCACGCGAAATCCGCTCCGAATAGTCGATGCGTGAAAATCGGCAATCAGCTGCGTTGCCTTCGGTTTCGCACTTAGTCGAGTACAGTCGTACACTCCTTACGTGCTCAATCTTGGACGCCTTGCATTTTACCAATTTTGACGCATCTTGCGGGAATCGGAGATGGGCATCGAATAGTCGATGCGTGAAAATCGGCAATCTGCTGTGTTGCCTTCGGTTTCGCCATAATTCTGGAAGGGCGGACACTTATTCAAAGTGTCCCTACAGTTTGAGAAATCTTGCGGGAATCGGAGATGAGCATCGAATTAGTCGATGCGTGAAAATCGGCAATCAGCTGCGTTGCCTTCGGTTTCGCACCAATTCAGGAAGGGCGGACACTTATTTAAAGTGTCCCTACAGTTTGAAAAATAGACTATTATAAATCTTTTACGCACTGGAAGGCACTGTCTTTCTTTTTTCCACTTAATTAAATTTTATCACAATGAAAATATTAGTTACCGGAGCCAAGGGCTTTGTCGGTCGCAATCTTGTGTCGCAACTTTACAATATCCGCGACGGCAAGGCACGCAATTACGGCATTGACGGTGAGGGCTTGGTCGTTTATGAATATGATATCGACAGTGACCCTGCCGACCTCGATGAGTATTGCAAGAATGCGGACTTTGTTTTCAATCTTGCCGGTGTTAACCGCCCGAAGGACAATTCTGAGTTCTTGAAGGGCAATTTCGGCTTTGCATCGGTGCTTCTCGATACTTTGAAGAAGTATGGAAACACTTGTCCGGTTATGATTTCATCATCTATTCAGGCGGTTCTTGACAATCCTTATGGAGAGTCAAAGCGTGCCGGCGAGCAGTTGATGTTTGACTATTCTGCGGAAACGGGTGCGAAGGTGCTTGTTTACCGTTTCCCGAACGTATTCGGAAAGTGGTGTCGCCCAAACTATAACAGTGCCATTGCTACTTTCTGCAACAATATTGCTAATGACCTTCCTATTATGGTCAACGATCCGAGCGTTGTTATGAATCTTGTGTATATCGATGACGTTGTTGACGAGTTGATTGCGGCGTTGTCGGGCAACGAGCATCGTGACGGCAATTTCTGCGAGGTTCCTGTCACACATACCCGTACTCTTGGCGAGATTGTTGAGATTATCCGCTCGTTTAAGGATATGCCTTCGAATCTCGGCGTTGCCGATATGGGCGACGGTTTGGCGAAGAAACTTTATTCAACTTACCTTACTTATCTGCCTAAGGAGCGTTTTGCCTATCCTTTGAAGATGAACGTTGACGAGCGTGGCAGTTTTACAGAGATTCTCAGAACGGCGGACCGCGGTCAGGTTGCGGTGAATATCTCCAAACCTGGCATTACCAAGGGCGAGCACTGGCATCATACAAAGGTTGAGAAATTCGTTGTTGTCAGCGGTCACGGCCTTATCCAGATGCGTAAGATTGATTCTGATAAGGTTGTCAATTTCGAGGTTTCTGGCGATAAAATCGAGGTTGTTGAGACAATCCCGGGATATACTCACAATATCGTAAACCTTTCAGAGACAGATAACCTTGTAACCCTTATCTGGTGTAACGAGTGCTTTGACCCGAACCGCCCGGATACTTATTTCGAAAAGGTTGTAAAATAATCGGTTATGCTTGTAATAGACAAAGAATTGCTTGATGCGGTTACGTTGCAGGCAAAGGAAAGTCCGCGTTTGCGGATGAACTATAATCTGCATGACAGTCTTGAGGCTAAGGCACAAAGGCTGATGAATGCAATGGAACCAGGAACTGATTTGCCGATTCACCGCCATACCCATACTGCTGAAACGTATTTCGTTATTCGCGGTCGGATCAACGTGCTTTTCTACGGCGAAGGCGGAAAATTGGAAGAAAGCCGTGAACTTGACCCGTTGAAAGGCAGTTACGGCGTTCAGATTCCTGCCGGACAATGGCATACAATTGAGGTCCTTGAAAGTGGAACGGTAATCTTTGAAGTCAAGGACGGACCGTACACGCCACTGACACCTGAAAATACAATGACAAAATAAAATATTATGGAATTAAAAACTGACTATTCAGATATAAAATTTGCGGAAAACGGCAAGTTGAAACTTTTGATAATCGTGGGTACAAGACCCGAAATTATCCGTCTTGCAGCGGTTATCAACAAGTGCCGCATGTACTTCGATACAATCCTGGCACATACAGGTCAGAACTATGACTATAACTTGAACGGAGTCTTTTTCAAGGACCTCAAGTTGAGAGAGCCGGAAGTGTATATGGATGCCGTTGGTGATGACCTTGGCTCGACAATGGGAAATATCATCAGCGCCTCATATAAACTCATGTCACAGGTGAAGCCAGATGCTGTGCTCGTTCTTGGCGATACAAACTCATGCCTGTCGGTTATTGGAGCAAAGCGTCTGCATATTCCAATCTTCCACATGGAGGCAGGTAACAGATGCAAGGATGAGAACCTTCCAGAAGAGACAAACCGCCGTATTGTTGACATTATCAGCGACGTCAACCTTGCATATAGCGAGCATGCACGCCGCTACCTTGCAGAATGCGGTTTGCCAAAGGAAAGGACATACGTTACAGGCTCGCCGATGGCGGAAGTTCTGCACAATAACCTAGAAGAGATTGAGACAAGCGACATCCACAGCCGTCTCGGTCTAGAAAAGGGCAAATATATCCTTCTTAGCGCACACCGAGAGGAGAATATCGATTCAGAAAAGAATTTCACTTCATTGTTCAGAGCAATCAACGCAATGGCAGAGAAGTACGATATGCCGGTGCTTTACAGTTGCCACCCGAGAAGCCGCAACCGCCTTGCTGCAAGCGGATTCCAGTTGGATAAACGAGTAATTCAGCACGAGCCACTCGGATTCCACGACTATAACTGCCTTCAGATGAATGCTTTTGCCGTAGTCAGCGACAGCGGAACATTGCCGGAAGAAAGTTCATTCTTCACCTCAGTAGGCCATCCGTTCCCGGCAATCTGCATCCGCACAAGTACAGAGCGTCCAGAAGCCCTCGACAAGGCTTGCTTCATATTGGCTGGTATTGATGAGAAGTCACTGCTTCAGGCTGTTGACACAGCGGTAGAGATGAACAAGAATCAAGATAACGGCATCCCTGTGCCAAACTATGTTGACGAAAACGTATCCACAAAGGTCGTAAAACTCATCCAAAGTTACACCGGCGTTGTCAATAAAATGGTATGGAGAAAATTCTAATCCTAACAAATCATTTTTACCCGGAGACTTTCCGGGTAAATGATTTGGCTTTTGACCTCGTAAAGAGAGGCTTTGATGTAACCGTTCTGACAGGAATCCCAGACTATCCGCAAGGAAAATTCTTTAAAGGTTATGGCCTGTTCAAGCGAAGAGTAGAGCGTGTGAACGGAGTCAAGGTCGTTCGAGTAGCCTTGATACCGCGAGGAAACGGAAATGCACCTCGATTGATGCTTAATTATGCGTCATCGTTGGTTTCATTTATGTTCCATGCCCTATATCAGGCAATTTTTCATAAGTATGACGCTATCTTTATTCATAATACCTCGCCAGCAACAATTTGTCTTCCTGCAATTTTGATAAAGAAAATAAGGAAGACTCCGATAATCCATTGGGTGCTTGATATGTGGCCTGAAAACCTTGTGGCAGGGGGAATACATAGTCAGAAGGTATTTAATATGGTTGATGTAATGATGAAGTTCATATATCGTAACTGCGACCATATTCAAATATCATCATTAGGATTTAGAAAATTGCTTCTAGAGCGAGGTGTTCCAAATGAGAAAATAGAGTATTTGCCGAACTGGAGTGATGAAAGTATAGCCAAGCCGCAAAAAGTTGAAATAAAGCAACTTCCTGAAGGCTTTAAAATACTATTTGCTGGAAATATGGGAAATGCCCAAAACCTTGAGAATGTTTTGCATGCGGCAAGACTTACAAAGGAAAGAAAAGATATTCAATGGGTATTTCTTGGAGATGGTAGAAAAAAAGATTGGGTTGAGGGTTTTGTTTCAGAAAATGGTTTGACAGAAACCGTTCATCTTCTTGGTCGTCAACCTGTTGAAACAATGTCATCATATTTTGAAAAAGCAGATGTAATGCTTGTTTCGCTATGTGATGAGGTTAGTTTTAATTTAACGTTGCCTGCTAAAGTTCAGGCATATATGTCATGCTCAAAACCAATTTTAGGCTTGATAAACGGAGAAACGCAGGACATTATTTCAGCAGCAGATTGCGGTTGGGGAGTAAATGCCAATGATTATCAAACTCTGGCCGAGAAGGTTTGTGAGATTTCGCAACTTCCGAAGAAGACTTTGGCTAAATTGGGAGATAATGCGTTTGCTTATTATCAGAAAAATTTCAAGAAAACCATTGTTATGGATAGGTTAGGGGCTTCTATTCATCGTGTTTGCAATAGGTAAAAAGTCGATTTAACGGTGTTTATAGTAAAAATGGCTACACAACGTGTAGCCATTTTTATTTGTATATAGTATTTATTTACCTTCTTGGATTGCTGCGGCTTTGACTCTGCGGAATAGGTCTGTCGCAAATACGAAGTCATTCAGTTCTTGGTTGTCGGAATGGAAGATGTTGTTTTTGTCACCTTCCCAGGTTTTGTGACCTTTGTTGATGAAGGTTATGTTTTCACCAATTCCGAGAACGGAGTTCATGTCATGTGTGTTTATAACCGTTGTTATGTTATATTCGTGAGTGATGTCCCAAAGGAGTTCGTCAATAAGGATTGATGTCTTAGGGTCCAGACCTGAGTTTGGCTCGTCGCAGAACAGGTATTTGGGGTTTAGTGCAATTGCCCGTGCAATCGCGACGCGTTTCTGCATACCGCCACTGATTTCAGCAGGAAATTTGTTGTCCGCTCCTTTTAGGTTAACACGCTCTATACAGAATTCCGCACGGTCTTTCATTTCAGCAGGCGTCATGTTGGAGAACATTTTCAGTGGGAACATAACGTTACCGAGAACTGTTTCGTTGTCGAAAAGAGCCGAGCCTTGGAAAAGCATACCGATTTCAGTACGGAGTTGTTTTTTTTGTGGCAGGGTCATTTTCAGGAAGTCTCTTCCGTCGTAAAGTATTTCACCCTTTTCTGGTTCAACGAGTCCGATGATGCTTTTGACAAGAACTGTTTTACCTGAACCGCTTTGACCGATAATCAGGTTCGTCATGCCTGCATGGAATTTAGCGCTTACATCGTGCAGGATTGTCTTGTCATCGAAAGACTTTGTGACATTTTTTACCTCTATCATTATTGTAAAAGGAGTTTTGTTAGTAAGACGTCTAATAGTAGGATGATAACGCTGCTTGCAACTACGGAGTTTGTACTTGCTTTTCCTACTTCGAGGGCGCCGCCTTTAACGTAGTAGCCGTAGAAAGAAGCCACGCTTGTAATAACTACTGAGAAGAAAAGAGATTTTATAATGGCATACCAAACGTACCATTCAACAAAGAATGACTGGATACCGTAGATGTAAGTAGCAGGAGGGATAATACCCATAAGAGCAACGAGGTATCCACCGATAAGGCCTGAGCACATACTGAAAATTGTCAGTATTGGGATAAAAGTTAACAGTGCGGTAATTTTAGGAAGAACAAGAAAATTGCATGAGTTAATACCCATGATTTCGAGTGCGTCAATTTGCTCTGTAACTCTCATTGTTCCAATTTCGGATGCAATATTTGAACCAACTTTGCCTGCCAGAATCAAGCAAAGAATAGATGATGAGAATTCAAGCAAAAGAATGTCTCGTGTTGCAAGCCCTACTGTATATGATGGCAATAAAGGGTTTGCAAAGTTTATTTGCATTTGAATGGCGCAAACAGCTCCGATAAAAATCGAGATTACTATTACCAATGGTATAGAGTCAATTCCAAGTTTTGAAATTTCTTGAATATATCGTTTAAGCGATTCTTTCAATCTGTCAGGTTTTGTAAATACTTTACTCATAAAAAGAGCGTATTTGCCAAAAGTCTGCAATGAAGATGTTAAAAACATATTTGTAAAATTACGTTGTTATAGGCGTAAAACTAACCCACATTTACTATTAATTAGTGCAAAGGTAATAAAATTCAACAATATTTTTGGTATAATGAAGTCAAAGAGTTGATTTGTGTCTATATCGACAACTCTATTGAACTAATCAGCCAATTTTGGGGCAAAAAATAAATTTTATGCGGCAATTATATAATTTCTCAATTATTTTTAATAAGTTTGTAATCAACTTTGATAAAAACTGTATTTATGATAGTGATAGGAATCGCCGGAGGTACAGGCTCTGGCAAAACAACTGTTGTAAGGAAAATTATAGAATCATTGCCTGCTGGAGAGGTTAGTGTGCTTCCTCAGGATTCATATTACAAGGATTCAAGCCATATACCGGCAGAAGAACGTCAAAAGATTAATTTTGACGAGCCGGCTGCTTTTGATTGGGACTTGCTTATCAGTCAGTTGAGCCAGTTAAAGGAAGGCAAGAGTATTGAAATCCCTACATATTCTTATTTGACTTGTACTCGCCAGCCGGAGACAGTGCCAATGCAGCCGAGAGACGTTGTGATAGTTGAGGGTATTTTGGTTTTCAGCGATGAGCGTCTTCGCAATATGATGGATATTAAGGTCTTTGTTGACGCTGATGCCGATGACCGTCTTATTCGTGTCATAAATCGTGACTGCATAGAGCGTGGCAGAACACCAGGTATGGTTGTTGAAAGGTATGAAAGAGTGTTGAAACCAATGCACAATATGTATATTGAACCTGCAAAGAGATTTGCAGATCTCATTATTCCGCAAGGTGGAAACAATACGGTCGCAATCAAACTTCTAAAGGAGTATATTGAAGGAAGAATCAATGCTCATAAGTAATTATAATTGAATGAGTTTAAAAAGTGTTTTTTCAAACATAGTCAGCCCTAAAAAGGAAACTGCCGACAGATTGCAGGAAGAAATGTATAATCATACTGATGGCAGTGTCGGTAAGATGGTTTTGCGTACTGACAATCTGGTTAAGAAGTATCGTCAGCGAACAGTTGTGAATCATGTTTCTATAGATGTTACTCAGGGTGAAATTGTTGGCTTGCTCGGCCCTAACGGTGCTGGCAAGACAACAACGTTTTATATGACCACAGGTCTGATTGCTCCTTATGAAGGAAGGATATTTTTAAATGATTTGGATATTACAAAATATCCTGTTTATAAGAGAGCCCAAAATGGTATTGGATATCTTGCTCAGGAGCCGTCGGTTTTCCGCAAATTAAGTGTGGAAAATAACATTAAGGCTGTTCTTGAAATGACCAATACATCCAAGGAGTATCAGGCTGAAAAATTGGAGAGTTTGATTTCTGAGTTTAATCTGCAGAAAGTTCGCAAGAACCTTGGAGACCAGTTATCAGGTGGGGAGCGACGTCGTACCGAAATTGCACGATGTCTTGCCATTAATCCAAAATTTATAATGCTTGATGAACCTTTTGCTGGAGTTGACCCTATTGCGGTTGAGGATATACAGTCTGTCGTTTATAAGTTAAAGGAGAAAAATATAGGTATTCTGATTACAGACCATAATGCTCCAGAAACTCTAAGTATTACAGATCGGGCGTATTTGCTTTTTGAAGGAAAAATCTTATTTCAAGGAACGTCGGAAGAACTTGCGGAAAATCCGATTGTTCGTGAAAAATACTTGGGAAGAAATTTTGTTTTCCGCAGAAAAAAATTTGACTAAATTAGCACAATATGAAGAAGTTCTTTTCTACAATGTTAGGAGCCTTTGTTGGTACGTGGCTTGCATTTTTAATCTTTGGCATTGTTATCTTTGTCACTGGGATAGTAATGATGGCGTCGATGACATTTTCCAGTCTTAAGATGCCTGTTGCTTCAGTTAGTGACAATTCTGTTTTGGTGCTTAATTTGTCAGGCTCTATTCCAGAGCGTTCACAAAAGGCAAATTTTCAGGATTTGTTAGAGGATACTTATAGTATGCCTGACAATTTAAAGGATATATTGTCAGCAATTAGTATTGCGAAATATGATTCACGTATAAATGGCATTGTTGTTAAATGTAATGGAGCAAGTGCCGGTTTTGCAACGGCAAAGACAATTCGCGATGCTTTGTCTGATTTCAGAAATAGTGGGAAATGGATTTATGCTTATGGTGAAAGTTTGGCGCAAGGTGACTATTACATTGCATCGCTTGCAGATAGTATCTATATGAACCCAGTTGGAATGCTTGATCTTCATGGCGTAGTTAGCGGAGTACCATTTTTCAAAAATACCTTGGAAAAGATTGGCGTTGAAATGCAGATTATCCGTGTTGGTACATTCAAGAGTGCTGTTGAACCATACATGCTTACAGAAATGAGTGAGGCAAACAGATTGCAGACACAGACATATATTTCTAATTTGTGGAATAATTTGACAGACAGTATCGCAGTCTCTCGTAAAATCCGTAAAGAAGTCATAAACCAGTTTGCGGATTCGCTTGGAATGTTTAGCCCTGCCAATGAAGTTGTGAAAAAAGGATTTGTTGACGGTTTATGTTATGTCCATGAGTTTGAGTCTAAAGTCAGGATGGCGTTGGGATTATCAGAAGATACAGAAATACCTGCAGTAACAGTAAGCGAACTTTTGACAACAGCAAGTAATACAGAGAGCAGTAATAAAATTGCTGTTGTTTATGCAAACGGAGCAATTGTTGTATCAGGCGATAAAAACGGCATAAATTCATCAGAACTTGTTCCTGAAATTCTTGATTTGGCAAAAGATGATGAAATCAAGGGTCTTGTGTTGAGAGTTAATTCACCAGGCGGAAGTGCATATGCTTCTGAGCAGATTTGGGAGGCTCTTGAGCAGTTTAAGAAAACAGGAAAGCCTTTCGCAGTTTCCATGGGTGATTATGCTGCATCTGGAGGTTATTATATATCATGTGGTGCTGACCGTATTTTTGCAGAACCAACAACTTTGACAGGCTCAATAGGCATTTATGCAATGGTTCCTTGCATGAGCGGTTTGCTGACAGATAAATTAGGAGTTAATTTTGATTTTGTTAAGACTAATGCCAATACAGATATTTCAACTGTTAAGCCATTGACGGAATTCCAAAAAGCATCGTTCCAGAAGAACGTCAATGCCGGATATGAATTGTTTACAAGCAGATGTGCGGTAGGACGCAAGATGAATATCAATAAACTTAAATCTATTGCGGAAGGCCGTGTTTGGGATGGTATGGAAGCAAAGAAAATCGGACTTGTTGACGAGTTCGGGAATGTTACTGATGCAGTAAATTGGGTTGCTACGCAGGCTGGTATTATTGGTGACTATAGCGTTAGTGATTATCCTAAGACTAAAGAGGATTTCCTTGATTTGCTATTTTCTTCTATGTCGGAATCATATTATAAAATGAATATGCAGGAGCGCTTTGGTAATTTCTATCCTTTAATAGAGCAGGTTGAAAACATGTTGAAGCAAGATGAACTGCAGTGCAGAATGGAATATATTGAATTTAAGTAAATGAAGCAAGTGCTGGCAATAATGAGAATGCTTGTTTTGACTCCGTTGTCGTATATCTACGGAGCCGTAACCTTTGTACGCAATAAATTATTCGATGCCAGAATATTAAAATCCCATAAATTTGACGTCCCTGTAATTTCTATTGGCAATCTTGCAGTTGGAGGAACAGGAAAGACACCACATACGGAATATATTGTTGAACGCTTGTTCCGCATGTATAATGTAGGCGTTATAAGTAGAGGCTATAAGCGTAAGACCAAGGGTTTTGTTCTTGCTAATGTGAAAAGCACTCCTTATGATATAGGAGACGAGCCATATCAGATTTATCAGAAATACGGTGAGCGAATCAATGTTGCGGTATGCGAAAAGCGTGCCAAGGGCATTGCCGAGTTGCTCAAGATAAATCCGGAAATAAATCTTATAATTCTTGATGATGCGTTCCAACATAGGTATGTCAAGCCGTCGCTTTCTATATTGTTGACAGAGTATGGCCATCCGCTATTTGAGGATAGGCTATTGCCTTTGGGCAGACTTAGAGAGAGTATTCAGGCGGTTAATAGGGCAGAGATAGTTGTTGTTACAAAGTGTCCAGAGGATATTAAACCTGTTAATTTCCGCCTCTTCAAGAAAAATTTGAATTTGTTTCCATATCAGAAACTGTTTTTCAGCAGATTTAAATATGATAGCCTGGTGCCAGTCTTTCCTGCGGAGTCAACGTATGTACCATTGCTTGAGTTGTTGACAGCAAAAGATACTATTTTGACGATTACAGGAATAGCCAATCCAAAGCCCCTTGTTCGCTATCTTAAGCAATATAATGCGAAGGCTAAGGTAATGCATTTTTCTGACCATCATAATTTTACGAGAGATGATATATGTGACATAGAGAATGCTTATGATAACCTTAAAGGTAGGTATAAGATAATTCTAACGACTGAGAAAGATGCGGTTAGGCTTGCTAATAATCCTTATTTCCCGCATAGGCTCAAGCAGCATATTTTCTATCAGCCTATTGAAGTGGAATTTTTAAATTATGAAGAAGATTTTGATGAAACGCTAATAAAATTACTAACAAATATTAAATGACTATGTTACAGAGAATTAAAGAAACAGCCGAATTTATTCGTGCGAAGGTTGCTGATATGCCGAAGACAGCAATCATTTTGGGCACAGGTTTGGGTGAACTTGTTAGCCATATAGAGATTACAGAAGAAATACCATATCAGGAAATCCCAAATTTCCCAGTTTCTACGGTTGAGGGACACAGCGGAAAGATGATTTTCGGTAAATTGGGTAACAAGCGAGTAATGGCTATGCAAGGCCGCTTCCACTTTTACGAGGGATATGAAATGAAACAAGTGACATTCCCAGTACGAGTTATGAAAGAGTTGGGGATTTCAACATTGTTTGTTTCTAATGCAGCTGGAGGTATGAATCCAGATTTCAAGATTGGAGACATCATGATTATCAATGACCATATCAATTTGTTCCCTGAGCATCCATTGAGAGGTAAGAATTATAGTGAACTCGGTCCGAGATTCCCGGAAATGAGTGAACCATATTCACACCGATTGATTGCAGATGCTTTAAAAGTTGCTGAAAGAGAAGGTATTAAGGTTCATCAAGGTGTATATGTTGGAACACAAGGCCCTACATTTGAAACTCCTGCAGAATACGTATATTTCCGCCGCATTGGTGGTGATGCTGTTGGTATGAGTACAGTACCAGAAGTTATTGTTGCTCGTCATGCGGGTATTGAAGTATTTGCAGTTTCTGTTATTACAGACCTTGGAGGTCTTGAAGGCGTTGAGCCAGAAAAGGTATCTCATGAGGAAGTGCAGTTGGCTGCCGCTGCTGCTCAACCTAAGATGACAGCAATTATGACAGGCTTAATTAACGAATTTAAGGAATAATAAATGTCAGAAAGTCAGACAGAAATTTCTACTTTAGGCGAGTTTGGCTTAATTGAAGAACTTACAAAATCGTTTAAGGTAAAAAATAATTCAACAATCAAGGGCGTTGGCGATGATGCTGCCGTCCTTGATTATTCTAACAGGAAAGCACTGGTAACTACCGATTTGCTTCTTGAAGGAATACATTTTGATTTGACCTATGTGCCTTTAAGACACTTGGGTTATAAAGCAGCAGTAGTAAATTTCTCAGATATTTATGCAATGAACGGAACGCCGAAGCAGATTACAGTTTCGCTGGGAGTGTCAAAGCGTTTTACCGTTGAGCATATTAAGGAGTTATACGAAGGAATCAAGTTGGCATGTGAGATTTATGGTGTTGACCTCATTGGGGGAGATACCTCTGCTTCAGTTACAGGATTGCTGTTAAGCATAACTTGTATAGGAGAGGGCGAAGAAGGTAAGATCGTATATCGTTCGGGAGCTAAGGAAAATGACCTGATATGCGTTTCTGGAGATCTCGGAGCAGCATATATGGGATTGCAGTTGCTTGAAAGAGAGCGAGTTGCTTCTGCTGGTCAGAAGGATTTCCAACCACAATTTGGTGGTAAAGAGTATATTATTGAGCGTCAATTAAAGCCAGAGGCGAGAAAGGATATTATTGAAATCCTAGCAAAAAATGGAATTCAACCGACTGCAATGATGGATGTTTCTGATGGCCTTTCTTCGGAATTGCTTCATATCTGTCAGGAAAGTAACGTTGGCTGCCGTGTTTATGAAGAAAGAATTCCGATTGACTATCAGACAGCAGTTATGGCAGAAGAGTTGAATATGAATGTAACTGTTGTTGCCATGAATGGAGGCGAGGATTATGAGTTGCTGTTCACTGTCCCTCTTGAAATGCACGAGAAAATTTCACAAATCGAAGGTATCAGAATCATAGGACATGTAACCAAGCCGGAACTTGGATGCTTTATGCAATCACGCGATGACAATGAAATTGCAATTTCTGCTCAAGGGTGGAATGCGTTCAGGCATCAATAACTCCAAAATGGCTAAATTTTATCGTCATGATAAAATATTTCGTATAAAATATACCTCGTTATATTGATTATTTGTATCTTCGCATTATAGAAAAATATTAGTAACTATGATATACAAATTTCGTTTAATATCTGACGAAGTCAGCAATTTTAAATTGGAAATACAAGCAGATGCTGATGACACTTTCTTGAGTTTGCGTAATGCCATTCTTGAAGCCGTTGGCTATACCAAGGACCAGATGGATTCTTTTATTCTTTGTGACGAAGACTGGAACAAGGAAAAAGAGGTAACCCTTGCAGATATGGGCAGCGATAGTGATGAGGATATTTGGCTGATGGAAGATACTCGTCTTTCAGACCTAATTGAAGATGAAGGTCAAAGATTAATGTTTGTTTTCGACTATCTTACAAATAGAGCGTTCTTTATGGAGATGAAAGAACTAATCCCATCGAAGAACCTCATAGATCCACTATGCTCAAGAAAAGAGGGAAGACCTCCAAAGCAAAATGTTGATTTGGACATCTTTGATGACAAGATTGCAAAGTCTGCCGCTGTTTCGTCAAGTGTCTATGATGATATTGATGAGGACTTCTATGGCTCTGACGGGTTTAATGACGATGAGTTTGACCAGGACGGATTTGACGATTTGAAGTACGAATAAACAATTTCAGATAGAAAACTAAAAGGATATGCGAGAGTGTATCCTTTTTTTGTGCCTGAACGAAAAATCTGAATAAATTGCTAAAAACTGACAATTAGGCAGAAAATATGACAGTATGTGGCGTTATGACGCGGTAGAAAATCGGCAAGACAAATTTTGGCACGCGTTTTGCTCTATGAAAGGTGTCCGCACGTTGCGGGCTGTAAAATTTGATAATAATAAAAAATAGATACAATTATGGGAAAAATTATTGGTATTGACTTAGGTACAACAAACTCTTGTGTATCAGTCCTTGAAGGAAAAGACCCTGTGGTTATTCCTAACAGCGAAGGTAGAAATACAACTCCTTCAATCGTTGCTTTCGTTGATGGTGGTGAGCGTAAAGTTGGTGACCCAGCAAAGCGTCAGGCTATCACTAACCCGACAAGAACAGTTTTCTCTATCAAGAGATTCATGGGTGAAACTTATGACAGAGTAAGCAAAGAAATCTCGCGCGTTCCTTACAAAGTTGTTCGTGGCGACAATAACACACCTCGTGTTGACATCGACGGTCGTGAATATACACCGCAAGAAATATCTGCAATGGTTCTTCAAAAAATGAAGAAAACAGCAGAAGATTATCTTGGTCAAACAGTTACAGAAGCAGTTATCACTGTACCAGCATACTTTAACGACTCACAACGTCAAGCAACAAAAGAAGCAGGCGAAATTGCAGGTTTGACAGTTCGTCGTATCGTCAACGAACCAACTGCAGCAGCATTGGCATACGGTCTTGACAAGAGCGATAAGGATATGAAGATTGCAGTATTTGACCTTGGTGGTGGTACTTTCGATATTTCAATCCTTGAACTTGGTGACGGTGTATTCGAAGTTAAATCAACAAACGGTGATACTCACCTTGGTGGTGATGACTTTGACCACAAGATTATCGACTGGTTGGCTGAAGAATTTATGAATGATGAAGGCGTTGACCTTCGTCAAGACCCAATGGCTCTTCAACGTTTGAAAGAAGCAGCAGAAAAGGCAAAGATTGAATTGTCAAGCACAATCTCTACAGAAATTAACTTGCCATATATTATGCCAGTTAACGGTGTTCCAAAACACTTGGTTAAGACTTTGACTCGTGCTAAATTCGAACAGTTGAGCGACAGTTTGATTCAAGCAACTTTGGCACCATGTCGTCAGGCTCTTCAAGATGCAGGTTTGACAGCATCAGATATCGACGAAGTAATCCTTGTTGGTGGTTCTACTCGTATTCCGGCAGTTCAACAAATCGTTGAGAAATTCTTCGGAAAGGCTCCATCAAAGGGCGTTAACCCAGACGAAGTAGTTGCAGTAGGTGCTGCAATCCAAGGTGGTGTGCTTAGTGGTGATGTTAAGGACGTAGTATTGTTGGATGTTGTTCCATTGTCAGTAGGTATTGAAACACTCGGTGGCGTTATGACAAAACTTATTGATGCAAACACAACAATCCCAACAAGAAAGAGTGAAACATTCTCAACAGCACAAGATAACCAACCGTCAGTAGAAATCAACGTATTGCAAGGTGAAAGACCAATGGCAAGAGACGACAAATCTCTCGGTCGCTTCCACCTCGATGGTATTGCACCAGCACCACGCGGAATTCCACAAATCGAAGTAACATTCGAAATTGACGCAAATGGTATCTTGAATGTATCTGCCAAAGATAAGGCAACAGGTAAAGAGCAAAGCATCCGTATCGAGGCTTCAAGTGGTTTGACAGATGCTGAAATCAAGAGAATGAAGGAAGAGGCAGAAGCAAATGCAGCAGCCGATGCAAAAGAAAAAGAGCGTATCGACAAAATCAACAAGGCAGATGCGGTTATCTTCCAGACTGAAAAGCAACTCAAAGAACTTGGTGACAAATTTGCAGCAGACAAGCGTGCTCCAATCGATGCAGCATTGAATGAATTGAAAGAAGCACACAAGGCTCAAAACATTGATGCCATTGACCCGGCAATCGATAAGTTGCAGGCAGCAATGCAGGCAGCAGCTCAAGACATCTACAATGCACAACAGCAAGCAGGTGGACAACCGGGCGCAGGCTTTGACCCAAATGCAGCAAACCAGGCAAATAATCAAGGTGGCCAAAACGGTAACAATGTACAAGATGCAGATTTCGAAGAGGTGAAATAAGATAGATAACTATCAATAGCAACAAATAGATAAAGAGGGTGTGTCGTAATGCGCGATGCACCTTCTTTTTGTTCATGTATTATA
>UQLZ01000030.1 GCA_900541935.1 uncultured Prevotellaceae bacterium
AAAAACAAGTTTACTTGATTTTTTATTCCGAGGTGCAGTTTATCTTATCTAAAGAACGAGCAAGTTTCAAGCAAAAATCTATCTTTTGCTATATAATAAAGGCTCTATTAGATAATAAAAAATAGTGCCAGTTTTATAGAACCGACACTATTTTCTTCAAGCTCATAATTTAAGCCTTATACATTTCCAATCCTTCCACTTTAAAATTCTCAAGGAAGGTAGCATGTTTAACAACTTCTGCTTCTGCATAGTTTACATAAACATTAGCAGATTTTGTAAATGAATCGTTACGAGTTGCATCACCCAAAAGGAGGTAACCCATAATGATATGGCCAGCCATTTCAACAAGTCTGCGAGCAACAAAATCTTTATATTCCATGTTCTCTCTAACCTCTTCAACTGCTGCAACAGCCTTTTCATATGCATTTGTCATTGCTACGAGTTTTGCTTTAAGAGCAGAAAGATTTTCAGAATATTCTTCAGCTTCATATTCTTTGATGCGAGCCAAATAAGTACCCTTTACAACGTGGTTGATCGCAGCAACTACTTGCAACTGAGTAGTACCTTCATATATAGAAGTGATACGAGCATCGCGATAGATTCGTTCACAAGCATAGTCTTTCATGAAACCAGAGCCGCCATGCACTTGAACACAATCATATGCATTTTGGTTACACATTTCGCTACCCATACCCTTAGCAATAGGAGTAAATGCGTCAGCATACATTTTGTAACGTTTCATTTCAGCGCGCCTTCCGGTTCCAACTTGCGTTCTTTTGCAATATCTTCGTATGTCTTGTACAAATCAACAAAACGAGTTGTTTCGTACAAAATACTACGAGTAGCATCCAATTTTGCTTTAATGTTAGCAACCATTTCAGCTACTGCAGGGAACTCAATAATGGCTTTACCGAATTGCTTTCTATCCTTTGCATACTGCAATGCTTCACGGTAAGCAGCCTCACTAACGCCAACAGATTGAGCAGCAATACCAAGACGCGCACCATTCATCAAAGCCATAACGTACTTGATAAGACCCATTTTGCGTGAACCACATAGTTCAGCCTTTGCATTCTTGAATACCAATTCACATGTTGGAGAACCCTTGATACCCATTTTGTTCTCAATGCGACGAACTGTTACGCCACCGTCATTTTTGTCATAGATAAACATTGACAAACCACGACCATCACGAGTTCCTTCTTCTGAACGAGCAAGAACCAAAGCAATGTGTCCATCACCATTTGTGATAAAACGCTTAACACCATTCAATCTCCAGGTTCCGTCTTCCTCATTGTATGTTGCTTTTAGCATAACAGCCTGCAAGTCGCTACCTGCATCCGGTTCAGTCAAGTCCATTGCCATTGTTTCACCGGCACATACTCTTGGAAGATATTTATCTTTTTGCTCTTCACTTGCAAATTCATAAATTGTTTCCGCACAGTCTTGAAGGCCCCATATATTAACAAAACCAGCATCTGCACGGCTCACCATATCTGCAGCCATAATATATGGAACTGCTGAAAAGTTCAAACCATTATATCTTCTGGGAAGAGAAATACCCATAAGTCCTGCCTTAACAAGAGCGTCAAGATTCTTTTGAGTTCCTTGTGCATACACGACTCTACCATCAACAACGTGCGGTCCTTCGTGGTCAACACTTTCAGCATTTGCCGCTACGATTTCTCCTGAAATTTCTCCAGCAATCTCCAAAACCTTTTCGTATGAGTCCATTGCGTCCTCAAAATTTAATGGAGCGTAATCGTATTTTTCAGCATCTGTATAATTTCTTTCTCTCAATTCAACAATCTTACGCATCAAAGGATGAGTAAGATGATGTCTCAAATCAGGGTTATCGTTATAGAAATTTGCCATTTTGAGTTCTTTTTACTTTGAGTTCTTTTTATAATACTTAATTAAAGCAGGAACTACCTCTTCCATATCACCTGTTATCACATAATCAGCAATTGCATTGATTGGAGCGTCTGGGTCATTGTTGATAGAAACAATAATTGCACTGTCCTGCATACCTGCAATGTGCTGGATTTGACCAGAAATACCACATGCAATATATAATTTAGGATGGACTGTAACTCCTGTTTGTCCAATTTGACGTTCATGCTCTGTATAACCAGCATCAACAGCAGCTCTGGAAGCACCAACTTCAGCTCCAAGGACTTCCGCTAACTGGTGCAATAAATCAAAGTTTTCTTTACTGCCAACGCCATAACCACCAGCTACGATAATTGGAGCATTTTTAATGTTGATCTTTGATTTTGCAACATGACGGTCGATAATGCTGACAACATAGTCTGTTTCTGGTATATATTTTGAAGCATCAAGGTTTACAACTTCTCCCTTATAATTTGCATCAAATACCTCTTTTTTCATAACGCCCTCTCTGACTGTTGCCATTTGAGGTCTGCATTCTGGATTTACAATAGTAGCAACAATGTTACCACCAAATGCTGGGCGAATCTGATAAAGAAGATTTTTGTATTCTTCTTTTGTTTTTGGGTCTGTATGATCTCCAATTTCAAGAGAAGTACAATCTGCTGTCAAACCACTGTGAAGACAAGAAGAAACACGAGGACCCAAATCACGACCAATAGAAGTTGCTCCCATTAGGCAGATTTGTGGTTTTATTTCTTTAAACAAGTTAATCAAAGCAGAAGAATGTGGCAATGATGTATATGGATAAAGGCGCTTGTCTTCCATCTTATATACTACATCCACTCCATACGGGAATATCTGATTTTCAACGTCTTTTAAATTGTCGCCAACAACAAGGGCCTCTAATTTAACGCCAAGTTGTGATGCCAAGCTCTTTCCCTTTGTGAGCAGTTCTAGACTTACATCAGCAATAAGCCCTTCTTCAATCTCACAATAAACAATAAGATTATTTTGATTTGTCATAATTGTCAAATTTAATTTAGAAACAATTTAGCCGATAGTGTGATTTGCAATAAGTTCTTTTATCAAATCCTCTAAAGCCTCATGGTCTTTACCCTCTATTCTTTTGCTTTCTTTTGCTTGGAAAACAACATTAACAATTCCCTTTACCTTTGTAGGAGAACCTTTAAGGCCGATTTGCTCTGGATCTGCATTAACGAAATCTGCACTCCATTCTTGCAATTGAAGGTATGGACGCTTTTCTACCAATTCTGCCAATTGTTCAGGCAAGACTGCTTTTTCACTTGGAGTAACTGCATATTTATACTTTTGAATGCGTCGAGCATTTCTTGGACGACACTCATCTGCTGAGCCATTAACAGTTATAACCAATGGAAGCGGGCATTCCAAAGTTTCAACACCTGATTCTATGCGTCTTGTCACAGTTGCCCTACCGTTCTCAATCTTATCAATTTTTTCTGCGTAAGTTATTTGTGGCAAATTCAATTTTTCAGCAACTTGTGGAGCAACTTGCGCTGTATCGCCATCAATAGCCTGACGACCTGCAATAATCAAGTCATATTCTCCAATTTTTCTTATCGCTGCAGAAAGAGCATAAGATGTTGCAAGCGTGTCTGCACCAGCAAAAGCCCTATCTGTTAGAACGATACCAGTATCAGCGCCCCTATATACCGCTTCTCTTATAATTTCAGCAGCACGAGGAGGTCCCATTGTAAGGATTGTAATTTTAGTTTCCGGATTTTGCTCCTTAATCTGAAGGGCTTGCTCCAATGCGTTTAAATCTTCAGGATTAAAGATGGCAGGTAAGGCAGCACGATTTATTGTACCGTCTTCTTTCATTGCATCTTTTCCTACATTTCGAGTATCTGGCACTTGTTTTGCCAATACAATGATATTAAGACTCATATATTTATATTATTAATTACTTCAATTTATAACTTAGGCAAAGTTAATAAAACCAGACTTAGAAAAAACAATATCGTCTGATTTTTTGTTCTGAATTTCTTATTTTTAAAGTCGAAACAGAATAAAACTCCGCCTTAAAAGAAATGGCGGACACAACCCGTATCCGCCTACATCTTTAACAAAAAATTATTTGTTCTTAGAGATATCAGCAGCCATTTTTGCTTCCCATCCCAATGCACTTGCACCAAGAACCGCTGCATCGCTCTCCTTCAACTCTGAAATTAACAATTTCACTTTACCCTTGAAAACAATCATAGTGTTTCTGTCCATTGCTTCCTTCAATGGCTTCATCAACAAATCTCCAGACTTAGCAAGACCTCCGAAAAGAATAATTGCTTCTGGACTTGAGAATGAAATGAAATCAGCCAATGCCTCACCAAGTATTTCACCAGTAAAGTCAAAAACATCTTTTGCCAACTTATCACCAGCAACTGCTGCATCATAGACATCCTTTGAAGTAATTGAATCAATATCCATATTACGCAACAAAGAATCCTCATTAGCACGCGCATCCAAGAACTCTCTTGCTGTGCGAGCAACACCAGTTGCTGAAGCGTATGCTTCAAGACAACCAGTTCTACCACAACCACAAGTACGTCCGTTATTTCTCTTCATGATAACGTGACCAAGTTCACCGGCAAAGCCATCATGTCCATAAACCATCTGACCATTAATAACGATTCCGCTACCAACACCCGTTCCCAATGTTATCATAATGAAATCCTTCATGCCTCGAGCCGCACCATAAGTCATTTCTCCAATTGCGGCAGCATTTGCATCATTAGTGATGGCAACTGGTAATCCGAATTTCTCAGAAACCAAATCTGCCAATGGAATTGGAGTCGGCCATGGCAAATTTACGCCATCAGCAATAACGCCTGTAAAATAGTTAGCATTTGGAGCACCAATGCCTATGCCAGCAATTTTATCAGTTGCTTCATTAGTCTCAATCAGTTTAGTTAATTCCACATGCAATTCATCAATATAATCTTCAATCTTTGCATGTTTACGAGTTTTAATAGAGCTGCTCGCCAAAACTGTTCCACGAGCATCTACAATACCGAAAACGGTGTTTGTTCCACCTATATCGATACCAACAACATAAGGCTTACTCATAATATATATTTTAAGATAGATTTTTCACAAAAGTATAACGAAACTTTAAAAGATAAAAACTTTTAAAGACTTTTTATTTGCAAAAAGCATTTTTTATAACTCAATCAATAGAAATTTCTTTAATATTCAGCAAAAAACGTAATTAAAAAATAAAAAGCAGCCTCAAGGCTGCTTTTTATTTTTTAATTACCAGTTAACTATACATATCCCTGCCCCATCATTGCGTGAGCAACTTTCATAAAGCCTGCGATATTTGCACCTTTCATATAATTAACAAATCCATCTGGTTGAGTTCCATATTTAACGCATTGCTCATGAATGTCGTGCATAATTTGATGCAATTTCTGGTCTACCTCTGCCTCTGTCCAGCTAATATGCATTGCATTCTGAGTCATTTCCAATCCAGAAGTAGCCACACCACCAGCATTAACAGCCTTACCTGGAGCATAAATAGTATCACTTGCGATGAAAGTATCAATAGCCTCTGGTGTACATCCCATATTTGAAACTTCTGCTATTATTTGAACCTTGTTCGCAACTATTTTCTCAGCATCTTCTTTTGCCAATTCATTTTGAGTAGCACATGGCAATGCAATGTCAACTTTCTGTTCCCATGGTTTCTTTCCTTCAAAGAAAGTAGCACTTGGGAACTTTTCAGCATAAGGAGCAACGACATCATTACCAGAAGAACGCAACTCAAGCATATAATCTATTTTTTCTCCAGATATGCCATCAGGGTCATAGACATAGCCATCAGGTCCAGAAATTGTAACAACCTTTGCACCTAATTGAGTTGCCTTTAAAGCTGCGCCCCATGCAACGTTTCCAAATCCAGAAATCGCAACAGTCTTACCCTTAATGTCATCACCTATACGATGCAACATATTCTGAACAAAATATAATGCACCGAATCCAGTTGCTTCAGGACGAATTTTAGAACCTCCAAAGTCAAGTCCCTTGCCTGTAAATGTTCCAGTATGCTCTTGCGCCAATTTCTTGTACATACCATACATGTAGCCTACTTCACGTCCTCCAACGCCGATATCACCAGCAGGAACGTCACGATCTGGACCAAGATTCCTCCATAATTCGAGAATAAACGCTTGGCAGAAACGCATAATTTCTTTATCTGATTTACCTCTCGGACTGAAGTCAGAACCGCCTTTACCACCACCCATTGGCAATGTTGTCAACGCATTTTTAAATGTCTGCTCAAATCCGAGGAACTTCAAGATTGACAAGTTTACTGACGCATGAAATCTTATTCCACCCTTATACGGACCTATGGCATTATTAAATTGAACGCGGTAACCGATGTTTGTCTGGACATCACCTTTATCATCTGTCCATAGAACACGGAAAGTAAAAATACGGTCCGGTTCAACCATTCTTTCGATAATTTTTGCACTCTCAAACTCTGGATGCTGTTCATAGACGTCTTTTACTGACAACAATACTTCTTTGACAGCCTGCAAATATTCCTTTTCACCAGGATGTTTTGCTTCCAAATCGCTTAGAATCTTTTCAACATTCATAGCCTTTAGTTTTTAGATAGTTTTTCATTTGTTTAATTGGTTCAGCAAAAATACACAGAAAAATGAGATAAACAACATTTTTACCGTTAATTTTTCTCCATTTTTTTAACAATTTGCCAAATCTCTAACTTAATGGAGAACACTCCAAAAATACAAATATTCCTTTTTGAAACACATCCGGGCAACCCTGCTATCACCAACTATCATTTCTACTACTTTAGCTAATAATATTAAACCTATTTTCTCTAATGCCTTTCATTATGATTTTGAGTTTTCACTTTACAAAATTTCACTTTTTTCAAGAATGACGACGTGGAAACTGAAAAATTATAGACAGCAAAACCATCATAGCAAGTACAAAAGAATAATATAATGTCGGAATTATTGACAACGGTGAAATTCCAGCCAAAGATGCCGCCATCAACACTTGTGCCCCATATGGCAAAACGCTCTGAACAACACATGAGCACGTATCAAGCAAACTTGCTGTTTTCCTCTTGTCAAGCCCGTATTTCTCCGAAATCTCACTGGCTAACCCTCCTACTGTTATAATTGCAATCGTATTGTTTGCTGTACAAATATTTACAACTCCAACTAATGCAGAAATAACAATTTGTGCACCACGCTTTCCCTTAATCAATAACGACAGACGCTCTATTAGAAATATAATTCCGCCTTTGTGTTTTATAATTCCAAGCAATCCCGAAGCAAGTAGGGTTACAACTATAAGATTTCCAACTGAATCAATTCCATCTCCCATAAAGCCTAGCATATCAACAACAGTAAAATGTGTAAATAGTAAGCCAAAAAGAATAGATGACAAAATGCCTAATAAGAGAACCAGCAACACATTAAAGCCCAAAACCGCAGTCACTATAACCAGCAAATATGGAATAACCAAAAACCAATCAGAATTTGGGACATCCACAGGAGCAACCACATCCTTTCCTATAATAAAGTACAAGACAAAGATAACAACAGCAGCAGGAATTGTCAGCCATATATTAACTTTAAACTTATCACTCATTTCACAACCTTGAGATCTGGTTGAAGTTATCGTTGTATCTGAAATGAACGATAAATTATCTCCAAAAAATGCACCGCCAACAACGATAGAGGCGAACAACGGCACGGAAAGTCCCAACTCTGAAGCAATTCCGACAGCAACAGGTATCAATGCAACAACTGTCCCTACAGAGGTCCCAACAGCCATTGACACAACGCACGCCGCCAAAAACAGACCTGGCATAATAAAATTTGCAGGCAACAAATTTAAAGTCAAATTTACTGTCGCTTCTGTTGCACCAATCTTTTGAGCAAGAATAGCAAAAGCTCCTGCAAAAATAAAAATCCATACCATATATATAACATCCTTATGCGCCGCGCCTCCTGAAAAAATATCAATTCTTCTTTTTAAAGGAATACCCTTCATTGTTACGACTCCCCACAAAGAAGAAATCACAAAAGCAACAGAAAGTGGCATTTTGTAGAAATCATTCAGTATCAAAGACAACACAAGGTAAACAAGCAAAAACACAAACAATGGACTCAAGGCTATTAATCCTTGAAAAGTTGTTATCCTATTATCAGTCATAGCATCATTATTGAAAAACTTTTGCAAAAATACAACAATCTTTTGAGACTTCAACCTTTTGACTATTTCATAACTTAAAAGCACATCACAAAACCGATTTGCTACAAAAGAGTTTTATTAACCAAAAATAACCATCCTTTAATAACATTCTTTACCCTTTAAATCATTGAAATTTAATTTAAAATTCATACCTTTGCACTCGGAAAAATAATTATATAATTTAACATAGTTTGATATGACTAAAAAGAGCCCATTACAAACAGCGCGGGCAGCGTACAAACCAAAATTGCCACAATCTCTATGTGGCGCTGTTAAAGTTATTGAGGGAGAAAAAACTCAATCAGTTGCTAACCAGGAAGAAATCAAAGAATTATTTCCTAACACTTACGGTTTGCCAGTTTTGAAATTTGATGTAGATTCTGCATCTAAAGTAAAATCAAGAGAAGCAATCAATGTTGGTGTTATCCTTTCTGGAGGTCAAGCACCTGGAGGACATAATGTTATAAGTGGTCTTTTTGACGGAATAAAGTCTATCAACAAAGACAGCCGTCTTTTTGGTTTCCTTTTAGGCCCGGCTGGATTGGTTGATCACAATTATATTGAATTGACTTCAGATATTATAGACGATTACAGAAATACTGGTGGTTTCGACATCATTGGTTCAGGTCGCACAAAACTTGAAAAAGTTGAACAGTTCGACAAAGGTCTTGAAATTCTTAAAGAACTTGATATTAAAGCTCTTGTTATCATTGGCGGTGATGACTCAAATACAAATGCAGCAGTCCTTGCTGAATACTATAAGAGCATCAATGCTGGCGTTCAAGTAATTGGTTGTCCTAAGACTATTGATGGAGATTTGAAGAATGATGTTATTGAAGTTTCATTTGGTTTCGATACAGCTTGTAAAGTTTATTCTGAAGTTATTGGCAACATCCAACGTGACTGTAACTCTGCAAAGAAATACTGGCACTTCATTAAATTGATGGGTCGTTCAGCTTCTCACATCGCTTTGGAATGCGCTCTTCAAGTTCAACCAAACGTATGTATCGTTTCTGAAGAAGTTGAAGCTAAAAACATGACATTGAGCGACGTTGTTAACTATATTGCAGATATCGTAGTTGCACGCTCAAAAGACGGTAACAACTTTGGTACAGTTCTTATTCCAGAAGGTCTTATCGAGTTCATCCCAGCAATGAAGAAACTTATTGCAGAACTTAATGATCTCCTTGCTAAAAACGCAGAAGAATTTGCTGCAACAGATAAAGAAAATCAACGTCAATACATTATTGACCACTTGTCACAAGAAAACTCAGCAATCTATGCAAGCCTACCATTAGGCGTTGCTCGCCAACTTTCTCTTGATAGAGACCCTCACGGCAACGTTCAAGTTTCTCTTATTGAAACAGAAAAACTCCTTAGCGAAATGGTTGCAAACAGATTGCAAGGACTTGCAGAAAAAGGACAATATGATGGCAAGTTCTCTGCTCTCCACCACTTCTTTGGTTATGAAGGCAGATGTGCAGACCCAACAAACTTCGACGCTGACTACTGCTATGCTCTTGGTTTCAATGCTGCACAACTTATCAAGTCTGGTGTTACTGGTTACATGTCTTCAATCCGTAACCTTACAAAGCCTTCTGTTCAATGGATTGCTGGTGGTATTCCTATCACTATGATGATGAATATGGAGCGCAGACACGGTGAAATGAAACCAGTTATCCAAAAGGCTCTTGTTAAGCTTGACGGTGGTCCATTCAAGAAATTTGCAGCTAAACGTGAAAAATGGGCTAAAGAAACATCTTATGTTTACCCAGGTCCTATCCAATACTTCGGTCCTGCTGAAGTTTGCGATCTTCCTCCTATGACTTTGGTTTACGAACAACAAGCAAAGTAATTCAAATTACATATTAGCTTAAATTATAAAAGGAGATACGTCGTAATACACGATGAATCTCCTTTTTTGTCACATATAATCTTTAAGTTGCAGTTTTTTTAAAATTTTTTTGATTTTTGTATTCACAACAACATCTTAATATAACAACACATCAGAGAACTTTGTAACTTGATTTATCGCCGACTTATCCAGTGCAGTTTTCACATATCTTGTCCATATCCTTTGCACCTTCTTTTCCATAGGTCAGATACAAAAGTCATATTCCTCATTAATTATTTTTTGCGCATAGTTTTGAAAACGGACAATATACACATGGCTTATCCGTCTTAGCTTGTTGAAAGGGCACATTAGGATCAAAAATTTCATTTATCACTTCTGAAAGTTTCTCAAGAAACATATCTTTCTTTGATAAATATGAGCAGAATTTCTCTCTTTTCCCAATTCCAACCTTTTCATATATTCCGAATGAATTTTCAGGATTAGAATGAATTGTTCTAAGTTTGTAAATATTTGGCTCTATATCCTCTATAAAATTCTCTTTTTCAGAATATGCATAACTATAAAGCATTAACTGAAAAATTGCTTTGAAATCACCATTAAACAATTTTTCTATATCTGAAAATTCATTAGAATCACTACCCGTCTTATAATCAACAATTCTTAATTTACCATCTACCCTATCCAATCTATCAATAATAAACTTAAAATTAAAAGGCAATGCATTAGGAATCCTCAAAACCACTTCATCTCTATGCTCACTATCAATATATGTGAAATTTTTCAACTTTCTATCATATTCAAGCAATGGACGCAGATAAAATTTAACAGTATTAAAAATTATTTCAATATCAGCTGTTATTTCTTTTGGGTCTAATTCATTTTCCTCTTTTCTGTCATGTACATATTCAACATTTATAGCTCTAAAAATTTGCTTATCAAGGTTTTTCTCACCATTTGCAAATAAACTATCAAAAAAATCTGTTGTAACTGCCTTGCCTTTGACGGGCTCATATATATTTTCAAGGGCTTTATGAACAACGCTACCAAATGTTGCACTGTCAATAAAGTCATCTATATCTTCCTCTTCCTTGATATTTTCAACAGTTCCAAGATAGAACATTAAACTGCACTTCAAATAGTTGCTCAAAGAACTTGCAGAGAGATGCATTTTTCCTCCCTCCTTGTATTTGTTTAATTTCTCCATTATTTCAGGAGTCTTCTCTACAATAACACGAGGTTTTGCCTTCGATGAAATGTTATAACTCCAAATTTGCCTCTTAATCTTACTGGTCCCCTTCATATAGAGTTTCTCCAATTGGGAAATAAACCGAGATTCTTCACCATTAGAGATTCCTTGAACCCTTGAATCATAAAGCAAAAATACATTTTCTGCACGACTTATCATTCTGTAAAAATAATACGCGTACATTGAATCTTGATTCTTACGAGTTGCCAATCCAAAAGCAGTCCTTATTCCTGCTGGAATAAACGACTTTGTATAAGACTTTGATGGAAATACTTTCTCATTCATAGAAAGTATTATCATATTCTTAAAATCGAGCAAACGCGTTTCCAAAATACCCATAATTTGTATTCCCTCAAGTGGTTCCCCTTGAAAAGCAACAAGAGCACCAGAAAGCAAACGACATATCAAATATAAGTAACTTTTCCCATTGAGCTCATTAACACCGTATTTTTGTGCAATATTCTTTACGCGTTCAAATGTTATTCTATACTGATTGAAAAAATAATGCTCCTGTTTGTTTGTTACCTTAAACATAATTTGCTCAAGGACATTAAACACGCCCTCTATATATTCAATCCCCTTTCCTTCTGCAACTAATAAATCACTATCGAAAACACCTGTCAAATTTTGGAAACGGCTAACAATTTCATGCTTAGGGACAAAGAAGTAATGCTTATCGACTATAACTTTTCTAAGTTCCTCAACCTTAGTCCAATTTACAACGACAAACTGGTGTGACAGCATTGAGTTGACGTCTTCATAGTAGAAACAAACTTTCCCATCAATATTGCGTCTTCGAGATAGCATTGTATTAAGCATCCCAAAAAACGACGATATAACCGATTGTGACAATGGAAATCCCATTGTTACATTCAAGGTTCTGTATCTTTTTGGAATTGAGTGCAAAACAGAGTTAAGATATTTTTCCTCAGGAAGGACAATGGCTGTTTCCGGCTCTTTCTCTGTTACTTCTATATCATCATTACCATAAATCTCCTCCAATATTTTAGGAAGAATTTTTGCCTGTCCACTGCCAGAAGGAACTGATACAACTGTTATATTTGGCATATCTGTTATCTTCTCTTCTGCAATATCTTCCTTAGACTTGAATTCATTCTTATAAGTGGCAACGAACTTTACCGCAGCGTTGTTTTTATCCTTGAAAACAGGAGAATTAAAATCCCAATAATAATCTCCTATACCAATTTTTTTGAAGTGCCGAAAAATTGACAACTCCGATGTAGAAAGTGTACTGAATCCAACAAAAACTATATTCTTAAAATCAAAATCATCAACGCCTTTTTCTGTTATTCTTTCAGCTGCCGTTCTATATACCAAACCTGAATAACCAAGACGTTTATTTATTAAACTCTCCTTAAAGGATGTATATAACTCAAATAAAATAGACCATAAACTCCCATAATTTTTTGAATTATCCTTCCACAGATGCTCACCTGTTGCCGCTGCTCTAAATTCACCCCAATACTGCTGAATTACCTTACTTTGCTCTTCTGTAAGATAATCTGCATTAATTTCCTTAAGGTTTTTCAGATTTTTATATAATCCTTCTGCATCAGCCATATACATATCTATATCGCTAAAATCATTAAGAATTATATCTCCCCAATATAGAAATTTGTCTATTTCCGACTTTTCAAGCCCTTTTATGTCACGATAGACATTATATAGTGCAAATATCAATTCAACTTTATCAATCTCTATCAAATCCGCCTGCTCCGCAATAAAATCAGAAATTGGTTTTATCCTCGGTAAAATAAAGGAAGAATCTGTCTTTTTTGCAAAAAAGTTTTTTAAGAATGAGCAACTTCTTCTGTTCGGTAATACAAACAAATAATCTTCTAAATTTTCTTTTTCAAAAAAGGCATCGGCTATACTTGAGAGAAATTGTTTCATACCCTTACATTTTTATGGCTATTGTCATTTTTAAAGCGAAATCAAATAAAACTATTTTCATATTAGCATTGCGACTGATGTCACGAATGGCCTTATCAACTTCTTCAACAATAACATTGATATTGCGCTCATTAATAAATGGTGAAAACTTTACGCTGAAAGCCTCCTCTTCTTTTCTCATATAGTTTAAGGTCGGATTACCTATATTATAGATAAAGTTTTCACGAACCATTTTTGCCACATAATTTAGAAAGAAGCATCCTTTCTCTCGCTTGAAATCAGCGACCTCTTCTGACCAGTCTTTTAAATCCCTAACACTTTTAGTATATGCAGAACGCATAAGCCTCTTAAAGTAATCTAAGAATTCTTTATCATCACTGCTACCGATTAGTGATTCTGCTCGAGTTATACTACCTTCTGCAGAATTTGCAACAGACATTGCCAAACTATCATCAATAGCATATTTGTCAACCAAATAATCTGCTATTTCTTGAGGGCTGAGAGGCTTGACTATAATCCTTTGCACCCTCGAATAAATTGTTGGCAAAATCTCGTTAGAATTATTGCTGACAAAAAGTAAAATAGTATCTTCGTATGGTTCCTCAATCATTTTCAGAAGGTGATTGGCACACTGCTCATTCATCTTTTCCGGCAACCACATAATCATTATCTTTTGGGAAGAGGAATAAGCCTTAACTCCAAGTTTTCCAATAATTGCATCTCCCTCACTATTATAGATAACTGGTTTTGTAGCCCCACTATTTAAATACTTATTCCAAGTAGCAAAATCTGCATAAACATTATCCTTCAAAAACTCATGCCACTCACTAGTAAAGTCATCGCAGTATGAATTGGAACCAGATTTTTTTTTATAAATTGGGAATTCAAAGAATGTATCAGGTTGATTAAAACTATTGTATTGTTTGCATATAGGACATTCTCCGCATGGCTCACCTTCTTCTGTTTGGTTGGGACAATGTATATATTGTGCAAAGGCTCTTGCTAAAGCAAGCTTTCCTATACCTTCTTCACCCTCAAGCAGTAATGCGTGCGGGATTTTCCCTGTTTTAACCATGTCGCGCAAGCGTCGCTTTACGCTTTCCTGACCAATTATATCTTTGAATTTCATACTAATAAATTGTTTTTGCAATTTGCCGTACACTTTCAACTGCATTCAATGAATAAAAATGAATGCTTGGGACACCTCTTTTAAGCAATTCCTTTGCTTGCATGGAGCACCACTCAACTCCAACTTGTTTGGTTGACTCTGAATCATTGCATTTCATAAGTTCATTTGCCAAATCGTCAGGCAAATCAACATGGAAAACCTTTGGCAAAACATTCAACTGTGTTGGAAAGGTTATCGGTTTCAGACCTGGTATAATAGGTACATTTATACCAATCTTCCGGCATTTTTCCACAAAAGAGAAATATTTCTCATTGTCAAAGGACATCTGTGTAACGATATAATCAGCACCAGCATCAACTTTCTTTTTAAGATACATCAAATCTATATTAATATTAGGTGACTCATCATGTTTTTCTGGATATCCGGCAACACCATAAGAAAATTTTTCGCCTGTAACAATATCCATCTTTGTTCCATCAAGAAAACATCCTTCGTTGAACTTATTAACCTGCTCCTGCAATTCTGAAGCATGGGAATGCCCATTCTCATTCGGTACAAAACGGTTCTCATGCTTAGCCTTATCACCCCTCAACAATAAAAGATTTGTTATGCCCAGAAAATTCAAATCAATCAAAGCATATTCAGTTTCTGTCTTGGAGAAGCCACTGCATATCAAATGTGGGACAGCCGGGATCTGATATTTCTGCTGGATAGCGGCCGCAACAGCGACTGTTCCAGGGCGACTTCGCTCACTTACTCTTTCATATAGTCCATCTGCATTGCTTTTAAAAACCAGTTCGCTACGATGCGTTGTAATATTTATATATAACGGGTCAAATTCTTGCAACTTATCAATATTATTGAAAATCTGCTGAATACCCTTTCCTTTCAACGGAGGCAAAATTTCAAAAGAAAAACCAGCCCCTCTATGACCTTCTATTAGCTGTGGTATGCTCATTCTTTACATTATTTACTACAAAGATAATACAAGGAGAGAGCAGAAAAAAACAAAAACTGAGTTTTTAGATATTTTTCCGAAACTCCCTTTATATTGCAAAGGTAAAAGAAAACACAAATTCAGAGTAACAGAATTTACAGAATTTAATTTAGCTATTTTTCTTAAGATTAAATATTTATCTTCCGCAAAAGAATATTATAATATAAGCATACTGTATTTTCTGTTTATTTTATTTTTAATAATCTTAAAATCATAAAGACACACATTACATTATATTTAGTTCATTTGAGAAATTGAGACCTAATAATCAGCAATAAATAAACCCTACTACTTAGTTAAGTAGTAGGGTTTATTTATGCCAATTTTTTTTATTTTTTACCAGATAATAACTCTCTTCGCTGGAGCAAGGAACATAGCATCACCATCCTTAATACCAAATGCGTCATAGAAAGGTGCGATGTTTTTCAACGTAGCATTTACTCTCCATTTACCCAAAGAGTGCTCATCAGTCTTAGTTCTTCTAAGAATTTCAGCATCTCTGATATTGCCAGCCCAAACGTTAGCGTAAGACAGGTAGAATCTCTGAGCAGGAGTAAAGCCGTTGACAGTTTTGCCTTCTTTAGCTTCCTGGGTTTTAAGATATGCTGAATAAGCAATTCTAAGACCACCTTGGTCTGCTATATTTTCGCCAAGAGTAAGGCGTCCATTAGCATGCTGGTCTCCAAGAACAACAATACTGTCAAATTGTGCAACAAGTTTGTCAGCCAATTCATTGAACTTATTGGCATCTTCTTCAGTCCACCAGTCAATCATATTACCTTCTTTATTGAATTTGCGTCCATTGTCGTCAAATCCGTGTGTCATTTCGTGACCGATAACAACACCAATTGCACCATAGTTGTCAGCGTCAAGTACGTCAGGAGAGAAGAATGGAGCCTGAAGAATACCAGCAGGGAAGCAGATTTCATTTGAAGAAGGACTGTAATAAGCATTCACAGTTTGTGGGGTCATGTGCCATTCTGTCTTGTCGACCAACTTGCCGCATTTCTTGTTGCTATCTTTAGTGTGGAAAAGGCTAGCAGCCTTAACATTATCCCAATAGTACTTCGTTGGGTCAACAGTGATTTCAGAATAATCTTTCCACTTGTCTGGATAACCAATCTTAACACCTATTGCATTTAATTTATCTAATGCTTTGGCTTTGGTTACATCACTCATCCAAGTAAGGGCTTCAATATGTTCTCCAAGAGCCATTTTCAAGTTGTTAACTAATTCCACCATTCTAGTCTTAGAAGATTCTGGGAAATATTTCTCTACGTAGAGTTGTCCCAAAGCCTCCCCAAGCATTCCGTTTGGAACAGCCAAAGCCCTTTTCCACATAGGCTTGTCTTGCTCTGCTCCAGAAATAACGCTACTCATCTTAAAAGACACTTCTCTGAAATCGTCGCTCAAATAATTTGAAGCAGCATCAATTAAAGAGAATGCCAAATAGTCGCGAATTGCCTGTTCTGACTTATTTGTAAGCAAATCGTTAACTTTCTCAAGAGAAGCTGTCTGCATCACACACATAGTTTCTACCTTAGGCAAGAACATTGCTTTCAAATATCCGTCCCAATCCATTGCTGGGCACACTGAATCAACTTGCTCTAAAGTCCTTATATTATACTGAGAAAGCAAGTCTCTTTGCTCTGTTCTTGACATAGAAGCCTTTGCAAGTTCTGTTTCAATATCCATAACATTTGCAACGACCCTTTCAGCATCTTTCTTAGAGTAGCCAGAAAGAACACATACATCAGCAATATATTTACGATATGCTTCACGTATCTTTTTTGTCTGTTCATCATTTTCCAAATAATAATCTTTATCACCCAAGCCCATACCAGCCTGTCCCCAATAAAGAATATTCATATCTGAATTTTGCAAATCTCCCATAACGCCAATTCCAAAGAAAGGGCTTGAAAACTGATGCATCCATGAAATCAAAGCAGAAAAATCAGCACGCTTGGCAGAATTTATTCTTTTCAAATCTGCCAAAATAGGTTTTGCTCCCTCCTTATTTCTACGGGCACTGTCCATACCCATAGAATACAAATCTCCAATTTTTTGAGAGATAGAACCTTTTTCATGTTTTTGGCCACGAAGACCTTCAACCAAGTCATGTAATTGAATCAAATTATTTTCTGCCAAAACATCAAAGGAGCCATAACGAGAATACTCGGGCTTTAATGGATTATTTTTTTGCCATCCGCCACATGCGTACTGGTAAAAATCAGTTCTTGGTGAAACGCTTTCATCAAGATTTTCTCTGTTAGCACCTGTCTTAGGTGTTGACGCACTCATTGTCATTGCTACCATAAGAGCAGTCATTGTTAAACAATTCTTTAGTTTCATAATATCATTTATTATAAGTCTCTAACTCCTCAGAAGCGATTTCCCATTGATGCATCACTTCCTCTATTCTATTCTTAAGTTCGCCATGCTTACGGCACAGTTCATCATTGACACTACCTTCTGCAAACTGCTTTTCAACTTCTTCCAACTGGCTTTCCAGTTTCATTATTTCAGTTTCGCACTCTTCTATTCTTTTGGCAACTTTTCTCCTTGCTTTTTCAATTTCTTTTGCCTCTTGATAAGATAGTTTACCAGCAGATATCTCTTCCTCCTTTTCTTGCTTGTCAGCGCTTGGTGATTTTGAAAGTTCTATTTCTTTTAAACTATCCAACTTCTTAGTTTGAAGAAAATCATAAATACCGCCAAGGTGCTCTTTAACCTTGCCTCCTCCAAATTCATAGACCTTGTCAACCAATCCATCCAGAAAATCGCGGTCATGCGAAACAATTATTGCAGTCCCATTAAAGTTTTTTATAGCATCTTTTAAGATATCCTTAGTTTTCATGTCAAGGTGATTCGTAGGCTCATCAAGAATAAGCAAGTTAACAGGTTCCAAAAGGAGTCTTATCATAGCCAGCCTCGTTTTTTCTCCCCCTGACAATACCTTTACTTTCTTATCAGAAGCTTCTCCACCAAACATAAAAGCGCCAAGTATATCTCTTATTTTTGTGCGAATATCTCCAACTGCAACACGGTCAATCGTATCAAAAACAGTAAGTTCTCCATCAAGCAAAGACGCTTGGTTCTGCGCAAAATAGCCAATTTGGACGTTATGACCTATTTTGAGATTTCCATCATAAGGAATTTCATTCATTATACACTTGACAAGCGTTGACTTTCCTTCGCCGTTTTTGCCAACAAATGCCACTTTGTCGCCACGTTTTATATATAAATCAACACCTGAGAAGACCAAATGTTCACCATACGCTTTTGAAACGCCTTCACATATCACTGGGTAATCTCCAGATCTGCTTGCCGGAGGAAATTTCAAATTCAATCGAGAATTATCAACCTCATCAACTTCTATTCGTTCAATTTTAGCCAATTGCTTTATCCTGCTCTGTACTTGAACAGCCTTTGTTGCTTTATATCTGAATCTCTCAATAAAATCCTCTGTTTCCTGTATTTGCTTCTGTTGATTTTGAAAAGCGCGCATTTGTTGTTCGATTCTTTCTTTTCTCAACTCAACGAATTTGGTATAATTCACTTGATAATCATATATCTTACCGCATGAGATTTCGATAGTTCGTCCAGTTACATTATCAAGGAATGCCCTGTCGTGAGATACAAGTACAACAACATTTGCTTTAGTTCTTAGGAAGTTTTCAAGCCATTGGATTGATTCAATATCAAGGTGGTTTGTTGGCTCGTCAAGAAGCAAAACATCAGGATGCTTTAAAAGTATCTTAGCCAATTCAATCCGCATACGCCACCCGCCACTGAACTCAGATGTTAATCGCTCAAAGTCAGACCTTACAAAACCAAGTCCCAATAATGTCTTTTCAATTTCAGCCTCACAATTGTCAGTCTCTTTCATTAGAATAGCATCGTTAAGGCTTGTCATCTTATCAAGCAAACGCTGATACTCATCGCTTTCGTAATCTGTTGACTGGGCTATTTCTTCATTGACAATGTCAAGTTGTACTTTAAGTGCCTCTAATTCACCAAAGACAGTTTTTACCTCTTCCATTACCGTTTTGTCATCAGTAACAATCATTTGCTGTGGCAAATAACCTATTGTTACATCTTTAGGGACAGCAACAGAACCCGACGTTGGCAATTGCAAGCCGGCTATAATCTTCAACAAAGTTGACTTGCCGGCTCCATTCTTGCCAACAAGCGCAATCTTATCTCTTTTATTAATGACGAAACTGACGTCGCTGAACAGAGCGACACTATTAAATTCTACTTTTAGATTTTGAATTGATAACATACCAAAATTTCTTTAAAGAAGCGGCTCTATACCGAAGCCTTTCTATAAAGGACTATACCTATAATCAAATAAACAACATTAGGAATCCACATTGCAACAAATGGAGGAGTATAGCCCGATACTGCAAACGTAGATGTAACTGTTGAGAATAAGATATATGTAAAACTCAGGACCAGCCCAATACCAATATTTATACCCATTCCTCCCTTAACCTTTTTTGAGGAAAGCGACATTCCAATGAGTGTCAAGATAAAAGCCGCACCTGTCATTGCAAATCGGCGATGATATTCTATTTCAAAACCCTTGATATTTGCAACTCCCCTTGCCTTTTGCCTCTCAATATATTCATGCAATTCAGGTGTTGTCATTTTCTCATGATCGTTGGGAGCAATCAAAAAATCTCGAGGCTCGATTGGAATAATAGTATCCAACCTTGCTCCTTGTCGGATTGTCTCTTTCATTCCATTAAAATCCCTTATAAGGTAATTTTTCACAGTCCAGCGATACAGTGTATCATATTCGGCTGCAGTTGCCGTCAATTTCGACTTAAGAACCTTTCCCTCAAACTTGTCAAGAGAAAAATTATAAGCAGATTTCATTCGATTGTCATATCTTGACATATACGCGATTTGCCCAGGTGCAACCTGCAACTGAATATTAGAACCATAGTCAACAGCCTTATTTTTAATGTATTGATTTTGATAAGCAATTCTCTTCACATTTGCTGGCGGGATAATAAAAGCATCAAGCGAAAATGTAAAAATAGCAATTGCACATGCAGATATCATATATGGGACCAATAGGCGCTTAAAACTTACTCCACTCGATAGTATAGCAATAATTTCAGAATTGCCTGCCATCTTTGACGTAAAGAAAATTACAGCAATGAAGGTAAATAGCGGACTGAATTGGTTCGCCATATACGGAAGATAGTTTACATAATAATCGAAGATAGTAGCCGACAGAGGTGCTGCAAGAAACTTATCCATCTTCTCATTAACGTCGAACATAACAATAATTGCCAGAATCAACAAAATGGCAAAAATATATGTACCAAGAAATTTCTTTATTATGTATAAATCGAGTTGCTTGATTTTCATAATTTTAATTATTACAATCTTTGCATAACTCTTACGACCATCTCATCTTTCCATGATTTAAAATCGCCTGCAAGAATATGCTTGCGGGCTTCGCCCACTAACCATAAGTAAAATGCAAGATTATGAATTGATGCTATCTGCATTGCTAAGAGTTCTTGGCTAACAAATAAGTGACGTAAATATGCACGAGTATAGATACGGTCAACTTCAGCAGCGCCGTCAATTTCTATTGGATTGAAATCATCAGCCCACTTTTTGTTTCTCATATTCATTATGCCATTTTTTGTAAAAAGCATACCGTTGCGACCATTACGAGTTGGCATAACACAGTCCATCATATCAACGCCCCTCTCAATTGCCTCAAGTATATTTGCAGGAGTTCCAACTCCCATCAAATATCTCGGTTTATCCTCTGGCAAGATATCGTTTACAAGTTCTATCATTTCATACATCTTCTCAGTAGGTTCTCCAACAGCCAAACCTCCGATAGCATTACCCTCAGCCCCCAAATCTCTGACAAATTTAGCAGACTCGGTTCTTAAATCAGGATACACACACCCTTGAACAATCGGGAAAAAAGTCTGACGATAGCCATACTTTCCTTCTGTTTCATTGAAATGATTCCAACCTCTTTTTAGCCACCTTAATGTCAGGGCAAGTGACTTTTTGGCATAACTGTAATCAGAATCCCCTGGAGGGCATTCGTCCAATACCATCATTATATCAGCACCAATAGAGCGTTGAATATCTACCACTCCTTCTGGCGTAAACAAATGCTTTGAACCATCTATATGAGAACGAAAATAAGCGCCTTCTTCTTTCAACTTTCTATTAGCCGACAAAGAAAACACCTGAAATCCACCACTATCAGTGAGAATAGGGCGTTTCCACGAATTGAATTTATGCAATCCGCCTGCCTTTTCAAGTATCTCTATACCAGGTCTAAGATATAGATGATATGTATTCCCTAAGATGATTTGTGCTTTAACTTCCTCTTCTAACTCTCTTGCATGAACAGCCTTGACAGAGCCAACTGTTCCAACAGGCATAAAGATTGGAGTTTCTATCGTACCATGATCGGTAGTGATTATTCCTGCTCTCGCATTACTTCTTGTATCTTGCTTTTGTAATTGAAAATCCATATTATATAAATAATTTACAAAGATAGTGAAAGTCGAATGTAAATAAAAGAAGATTCATTATTTTTTTATGACGGACTGCCACATATTAAGATTACACAACTTCAAGTTATAACTGACAGACCATTTCATTCATGCTTTAGTCCACATCATTACAACCATATAAACTGTAAATTTGTCAGCAAAATCACAGTGGCATAGATATTGCAAATCTATTCACGAATTAAAAAATAAAATAATTATGAATTTTGACAATTTTACAATTAAATCACAAGAGGCTGTTCAAATGGCAGCACAGATTGTTATGCAAAATGGAGGTCAGGCTTTAGAGCCGGTTCATTTGCTAAAAGCAGTCCTTATTAAAGGTGAATCGGTTGTAAAATTTATTTTCCAAAAATTAGGTGTCAACCAATCATATATTGACGCCCAATTGGACAAAATAATTTCAACGCAACCGAAGGTATCAGGAGGAGAGCCGTATCTTTCTCGAACATCAAATGATGTTATGTTGAAAGCAACTGACTATTCCCATAATCTTGGTGACGAATATGTCACAATAGAAGGTTTGCTGATGGCATTATTTAAAGTATCATCAGATGCTTCAACTATACTAAAGAACGCTGGCATTACCGAAAAGGAACTTAACGCCGCAATCCTTGAACTTAGGAAAGGCAACAAGGCTGTGAATCAAAGTGCTGAAGACACTTACAACGCTTTGAGTAAATACGCTATTAACCTTAACGAAAGAGCAAGGTCTGGAAAACTTGACCCAGTAATTGGTAGAGATGATGAAATACGTAGAGTTCTACAAATTCTAAGCCGTAGGACTAAAAATAATCCTATTCTTGTCGGTGAACCAGGTACTGGTAAGACTGCCATTGCAGAGGGTCTCGCGCAGCGAATTATCCGCGGCGACGTTCCAGAATCCCTTAAATCAAAGCAACTTTACTCTCTTGATATGGGAGCCCTTGTCGCTGGCGCTAAATATAAAGGCGAATTTGAAGAGAGATTAAAAGCAATCGTCAACGAAGTAACCCAAAGCGATGGCGAAATCATCTTATTCATTGATGAGATTCATACCCTCGTTGGCGCAGGCAAAGGAGAAGGCGCAATGGATGCAGCAAACATTCTGAAACCGGCATTGGCTCGAGGAGATCTTAGAAGCATTGGAGCAACCACTCTTGATGAATACCAAAAGTATTTTGAAAAGGACAAGGCATTGGAGCGTCGTTTCCAAATAGTTATGGTTGACGAGCCTGATGAATTAAGCAGTATAGCAATTCTTCGAGGATTGAAAGAAAGATATGAAAACCACCACAAGGTTAAAATTCTTGATGAAGCGATTATTGCCGCTGTGCAACTTTCAGAACGTTACATCACAGACCGATTCCTTCCGGATAAGGCCATTGACTTAATTGATGAGGCGGCTTCAAAACTGCGTATCGAAATCGACTCTGTTCCACAAGCACTTGATGAAATTATCCGTAAAATCTCGCAACTCGAAATTGAAAGAGAAGCAATCAAGCGCGAAGGAGAATCAGAGAAAGTACACGAAATAGAAAAAGAACTTTCCGAACTCCAGGACGAGAAGAATAGTTATATGGCAAAATGGAAGGCAGAAAAAGAACTCATAAACAAAATTCAGCAAAACAAAGTTGAAATAGAGCAACTTAGATTCGAGTCTGACAAAGCAGAACGGGATGGAGATTACGCAAAGGTTGCAGAGATCCGATATTCTAAGATTAAAAGCAAAGAAGATGAGATTGCAGCATTTACAGAACAATTGAAGGATATGCAAGGGGACAAATCCCTCATCAAAGAGCAAGTTGATGCTGAAGACATTGCTGACATTGTATCAAGATGGACTGGCATTCCAGTTTCAAAAATGGTCAAAAGTGAGCAAGAGAAACTTCTTCACCTCGAAGAGGAACTTCATAACCGCGTTGTTGGTCAAGATGAGGCTATTACTGCGATTGCAGATGCTGTTCGCCGTAGCCGTGCAGGTCTTAACGACCCTAACCGCCCTATCGGTTCTTTTATCTTCCTGGGAACCACCGGAGTTGGTAAAACCGAACTTGCCAAGGCTTTAGCCGACTATATGTTTAACGACGAGAATATGATGACGCGTATTGATATGAGTGAATACCAGGAAAAATTCTCGGTATCACGTCTTATCGGTCCTCCTCCTGGATACGTTGGCTATGAAGAAGGCGGACAACTGACAGAGGCCGTTAGAAGAAAACCTTATTCAGTTGTTCTATTTGATGAAATCGAAAAGGCCCACCCTGACGTTTTCAACATATTACTGCAAGTGCTTGATGACGGCAGATTAACTGATAACAAAGGTCGAACTGTCAACTTTAAGAACACAATAATTATCATGACGTCAAATATGGGTTCTTCTCTGATTCGCGAGAACTTCTCTAAGATTACAGAAGAAAACAAGGAGAAAATCATCAACAGCACAAAAGATGAAATTCTTGAAATGCTCAAGAGCAATATCCGTCCAGAATTCCTTAACAGGATTGATGAGATAATCATGTTTACTCCTTTGTCTAAATCTGAAATCAAACAGATTGTTGCTTTGCAAATCAATTCTGCAAAACGAATGCTTGAAAAGAACGGAATTGAACTGAATATAACAGACGCAGCATTAGACCTTCTCGCTGATGAGGGCTATGATCCGGAATTTGGAGCAAGACCAGTCAAAAGGGTTATACAAAAGGAAATTCTCAACCAATTGTCAAAGGATATCCTCGCTGGAAAGATTGACAAGGAGAAAGGAATAACCATCGACGCATCCGGCGGAAAATTCCTGTTTAGAAACTAAATACAAAGAGAGCGTATTGCATTGAAGTGACCTACAAAAGTTATTTTCTAAAATTAATTTTTAGAATCAGATGCTGGCACTATTTTTGCTATCATAAAAAAATATATGCTGTTTTTCAAACATCTTAGTACCTGTCGGCTTAGAGTTGACGGCACTAATAAGTCTAATAGCCTGCTTCGCAACTTACTCCACAAGTATAAAAACGAAGTTAAGGCAGATGATAACAAAAATAGTGTCAGATTAGCATCCAGAGAAAGTAAGATAACAACTTGCTTTCTCTTTTTAATATAGATATTACTATCTTTTTGGCATTCGCCAAAAACCTAAAAAGAATGCATCCAGCAATTAATACTCAATTTTCACCTCAGACGTGAAATTTCACACTAAAGCATTCTGTAATGTCTATTTAAAGCGTAGAGTTCAAAGTGTGGTACATATGGAGGATGTAAGCAATGAAAAGACTTTTACAGCTTTTGAGGTTGTTGAAGTATGTGTTAGAAATTGCACAACTGCTATCTTAATTTGGCACGGGAGTATATTGTCGCAAGCAATATGCTCTCTTTTTATTTAACTGCAAAATCTTTTCTTTCTTATTGTTCCTCCGAGTTTCAATTTGCCATCCCAAAATGTTCGATGTCTTTCTGCTCTATCAGAATGTCTTGTCTTATAAAAGTTGTATATTGCATTAGAAAATTGTTTGTCTGTCCCATTAATAAAAGCACTATGCAACTTATTAGAATCAGGACCGTTAGGGTTAAATAAAATTTTACCATAACCTTGATATATAAGTCCTAACGCCATTGCACGTTTATTAGGAGACAGTTCAATATTTAATTTATTCTTTTTCAGAAGTCGATTGAGTGTATTGTCTTTTTCTTGTATTGTATGTTGTCTTACTTTATGTTCATCGGCTTCTGTAAGATATGTACCATTATTATCTTTTTTAAGAAATTGCTGAACATAAGGATTATTCTTTGGATTAATGTCGATACCAATTCCTATCTGATTAGGGTCAAACACTTTCTTTTGATGCCCTTGTTGGTTTCTGACATTATTCTGTTTTGCCCATTGATTATAATAATCTTTTGTGTACCATTTGCCATTAATATATCCTGCACTGTCAGCATTTTCTATTGTACGAAGATAAGAGCCTGTTGGAAATCTATCATAATTTTGGGGACCGTCAGCATATCTAAGAAATGTTCTTGTTCCATCTGAGTTTATTTGATACCAGTTACCATCAGTAGTACTCTTATATCTATATTTCGAAACTCTTTTACCGTTTACTCCGTATTTTCCATTTATAAGAGTAATTATTTTTTTATCGGCCATTAATTATATTTAAAATGCTTCTATACAGTTAATATGTACCCAACCTAATTCTTCATCCCAAATTACATCAGGGTCATTTGCATACAAATTTGTAGTATCTTCTGGAATCTCATTTGATTTTATGGTTGGAATATCTATATCCTCATTACTTATACAGCTAACAGATAATAAAGCCGCAATAAAATATAATATCTTTCTCATCTTATTTTGGTTTTTATAAAGATTATATCTTTGATTTAGTATTTTCTAATACAAAAGTAACAACCTACACCATAATGTTATAATGTTTTCTTTATTTTTTATTGCGTAGGTGCTACTTTTTGGCACAGTCTTTGCTGCATGAAATAGTAATGCTTGTATTGAGCGACAAAGACTTGTGCGGCGTGCAAAGTGTCATCAAATCGAATATCCTGCTAAAACAACTTACTGTGCAGGTTGTGGAAAGAGGCAGGAAGATTCTTAAAGTGCAAGATGTAAGCACGCCAAGAGGAGATAGCAGACACAATGCGATTCTCCTCTTGTTATATTCAGCTCAATATTTTTTATTCGGTATCATTGTTTTATTTGATTGTAAGTTTCAATAATAAACTATCTTTGCAGTAGCTTTTCTTAGATAATCAAATTTTAATCTTAAATCGTTATGAATGAAAGTAAAAATTTCAAAAGGAACATTCTCATTTGAGTTAAAGATTTCCTTTAGAGAAATATTGGCATTTGTCATGCTAATGCTTTAAGAAGTTAGAACTGTGTGACAGTTTAAATACTACTAAATCCATAATGACTAGTCCTAAATAAGCGTTACAAAAATTACTACTTATTATAAGGACAAAA
>UQLZ01000031.1 GCA_900541935.1 uncultured Prevotellaceae bacterium
ATTTTGTCCTTATAATAAGTAGTAATTTTTGTAACGCTTATTTAGGACTAGTCAAGTATTTTTTAAGCCTCAATTGCTGCGATTCCAGGCAAAACTTTACCTTCGATTGCTTCAAGCAACGCACCGCCTCCAGTTGACACATAAGAAACTTTGTCAGCAAGACCGAATTTGTTGACACATGCTACTGAGTCACCACCACCAACAAGTGAGAATGCACCCTTTTCTGTTGCTTCAACGATAGCATCAGCAATAGCGCGAGAACCTGCAGTAAAGTTATCAAATTCAAATACGCCAGCAGGACCATTCCAAAGTATAGTCTTAGCGTCCTTGATAGCGTTTGCAAACAATTCACGAGTTTTTGGACCAGCATCAAGACCTTCCCAACCTTCTGGAATAGCATTAGCAGGAACTACTTGAGTATTTGCATCGTTGCTGAAGTCATCTGCTGCTACACAGTCTGTACCCAAAACAATGTTAACACCTTTAGCCTTAGCCTTTTCCATAATTGCGAGAGCCAAATCCAACTTGTCATCTTCAACGATTGACTTACCAATGTGACCACCTTGTGCCTTTGCAAAAGTATATGTCATACCACCGCAAAGAATTAGGTTGTCAACTTTATCCATTAGGTTTTCGATAATACCGATCTTTGTAGAAACCTTTGAACCGCCCATAATTGCTGTAAACGGACGCTTGATATCACTAAGAATATTGTTAACTGCAGTTACTTCTTTTTCCATCAAGTAACCAAGCATCTTGTTTTCCTTATCGAAACTGTCAGCGATAACTGCTGTTGAAGCGTGTTTGCGGTGAGCTGTACCGAAAGCATCGTTAACATAGCAGTCTGCATAACTTGCAAGAGTTTTTGCAAATTCCTTTTGACTTGCTTTCATTGCTTTCTTAGCTTCTTCATAAGCAGGATCTTCTTTATCAATACCTACTGGTTTACCCTCTTCTTCTGGATAGAAACGCAAGTTTTCGAGAAGAAGCACTTCGCCTGGTTTCAAAGCGGCTGCATCATCTGCTGCTTTTGCACAGTCAGGAGCAAACTTAACATCTGTTCCAAGAGCCTTAGCAACAGCATCCTTGATTTGACCAAGAGAGAATTTTGGATTTACTTTTCCTTTTGGCTTACCCATGTGAGACATAATGATTAGGCTACCGCCATCTGCCAAAATTTTCTTCAATGTTGGAAGAGCACCTCTGATACGAGTATCGTCAGTGATATTTCCATTCTCATCCAAAGGCACGTTAAAGTCAACGCGCACAATCGCTTTTTTACCAGCAAAGTTATACTTATCGATTGTCATATTGAATATATTTAATTTGTTAAATATTATCTTGTATTCGCTTCCAAAGTTACTTATTTTTTCGCAAAGGAGAATAAGAAATTCACTAAAAATCAGATAATTTTTTTGCTTTTCAACAAATTCTCCATTTCCGACTGTAATTCCTTTGCCTTAACTCCTGCCACCTCTGCAAAGTCGGTATCATTAGAAGCATAAATAATACCTCTTGACGAGTTAACAAGCAAACCGCACTCATCTGTCATTCCGTATTTTGCAACTTCCTCAAGACTGCCACCTTGAGCACCAACACCTGGTACAAGCAAGAAGTGATTTGGAACAATTTTCCTTATTTCTTCAAACATTTTGCCTTGAGTTGCACCAACTACGAACATCAAGTTTCCTTCATTGCCCCACTCGCAGACTTTTCTCATTACCTTTTCAAAAAGAGGCATACCATTTTCATCAACAGTCAACTGAAAATCATGAGAACCTTTGTTTGAAGTCAATCCTAAAACAATAGTCCAGCAATCTTCATAAGACAAGAAAGGAGAAATACTGTCTCCCCCCATATATGGAGCAACAGTCAATCCATCAACCTTAACGTCTTCAAAGAAACACTGTGCATACATCTTTGAGGTGTTACCAATGTCACCACGTTTTGCATCAGCAATAATGAATACATCAGGATAGTTTTCACGAATATATTTCACTGTCTTCTCAAAAGCAATCCAGCCTTTAACTCCATAACATTCATAAAATGCAAGATTTGGCTTGTAAGCAACAGCATATTGTGCTGTTTTATCAATAATCTGCTTGTTAAACTCAAAAATTGGTTCCTCACACTCAAGCAAATGACTTGGCATTTTTTTCAAGTCGGTATCAAGACCAACACAAAGAAAAGATTTTTTTGCTTTAATCGCTTCAATCAGATTCTGTCGATTCATCGCTATTGTTTTTTTATAATTCAGTTTCTTTAAGTTTTTCCGCATTTTCAGCAATAATCAAATTGTCGATACAATCTTGAATATCACCATCCATAAATGCAGCGAGATTATATATCGTATAATTGATTCTATGATCTGTTATTCGCCCCTGCGGATAATTGTATGTTCTAATCTTTGCAGACCGGTCACCAGTTGATACCATAGTTTTACGCTTAGATGCAATGTCATCAACATATTTTTGGTGCTCCTTATCATAGATGAATGTACGTAAACGAGCCAACGCTCTTTCTTTATTCTTAGGCTGGTCACGAGTTTCAGTACATTCAATAAGAATTTCCTCAACGACTCCTGTATTAGGGTTTTTCCAGTTATAACGCAAACGCACTCCAGACTCAACCTTATTTACATTCTGACCTCCAGCGCCACCAGAGCGGAAAGTATCCCACTTAATTTCGCCCTCGTTAATTTCGACATCAAATGGCTCTGCTTCTGGAAGAACGGCTACAGATGCAGCAGAAGTATGAACGCGACCCTGAGTTTCTGTAGCAGGAACGCGTTGAACTCGATGCACACCTGATTCATATTTCAATGTACCATATACCTTCTCCCCAGTAACAGAACTGATAATTTCCTTATAACCTCCAGCAGAACCTTCGCTATAACTCATGACTTCGAGTTTCCATCCCTTGGTTTCACAATATTTAGCATACATTCTAAAGAGATCACCAGCAAAAATTGCCGCTTCATCACCGCCTGTACCACCACGAATTTCAAGGATTACATTCTTATAATCTTCCGGGTCCTCTGGTATCAAAAGCAACTTAATCTCTTCTTCCATATCAGGCAATGCAGAAGTATTGGCATCCAAATCCTCTTTTGCCAACTCCCTCAAATCAGGGTCTGACTCATTTTCAAGGACTTCCTTTGCTTCATCAATATCCTGAAGCATCTTCTTGTACTTTGCAGTTACTTTTGTAAGTTTCTCAAGATCCTTATATTCCTTTGTTAGTTTTACAAACCTCTTCATATCTGCGATTACAGAAGGGTCTGTAATCAACAAACTAACCTCCTCGAACCTGGCATCAATACCGTCAAGGCGTCTCAATAGCGGAGTTTCTGTCATATCGTTATTATTTATGCTGCAAAATTACTACAAAATTATGAGAAACAAAAACATAGAAGTAAATACAACAAAGGAGGATGCCCCTATTTCAAGAAACATCCTCCTTTATTAATTATATTTGAATTACATCATACCCATACCGCCCATTCCTGGGTTAGCCATTGCCGGTGCTGGATTCTCTTCTTTCTTTTCTGAGATTACACACTCTGTTGTAAGGAACATACCTGCAATTGAAGCAGCATTTTCCAAAGCGACACGAGTAACTTTTGCTGGGTCAATAACACCTGATTCAAAGAAGTTCTCATATTTATCAACACGAGCATTGTAACCGAAATCGCCCTTACCGTCCTTAACTTTTTGGACAATAATTGCACCTTCAAGACCTGCATTTGCAACAATCTGACGCAGAGGTTCTTCTATTGCTCTCTTAACAATTTGAATACCTGTATTTTCATCATCATTGTCACCGACAAGACCTTCAAGAGTTTCAACGCAACGAATGTAAGCCACGCCACCACCAGGAACGATACCTTCTGCTACGGCAGCACGTGTAGCACTCAATGCGTCATCAACGCGGTCTTTCTTTTCTTTCATTTCGACTTCTGACGGAGCACCAACGTATAGAACTGCAACACCACCAGCCAACTTAGCCAATCGCTCTTGCAATTTTTCGCGGTCATAATCTGAAGTTGTCTTTTCAATTTGAGCCTTGATTTGTGCAACTCTCTCAGCAATAAGTTCCTTATCACCCTTGCCGTTTACAATTGTTGTATTTTCCTTGTCAACAGTAATTTTTTCTGCCTGACCAAGCATATCAACAGTTGCCATATCAAGTTTCAAGCCTTTATCTTCTGAAATAACGACACCGTGAGTAAGAGTTGCAATATCTTCAAGCATTTCTTTTCTACGATCACCGAAGCCAGGAGCCTTAACTGCACAAATCTTCAAAGAGCCACGAAGACGGTTAACAACCAATGTTGCAAGAGCCTCACTATCTACATCTTCAGCAATAATCAACAATGGACGACCGCTTTGCGCAACTGGTTCAAGGATTGGGAGCATATCTTTAAGAACAGAAATCTTCTTATCGAAAATAAGGATATACGGATTTTCCATTTCGCACTCCATCTTTTCTGTATTTGTCACAAAGTACGGAGAGATATAGCCACGGTCAAATTGCATACCTTCAACCACCTTAACTGTTGTTTCAGTACCCTTAGCCTCTTCGATTGTGATAACGCCTTCTTTTTTCACCTTACGCATTGCATCAGCGATAAGTTTGCCAATCTCAGCATCATTGTTGGCAGATATACGAGCAACATTTTCAATTTTTGCCATATCGTCGTCAACCTCTTGCGCTTGAGCCTTAATTCCTTCAACAACCTTAGCAACGGCCTTGTCAATACCGCGTTTCAAATCAATTGGATTTGCACCGGCAGCAACATTTTTCAAGCCAACGTTGATGATAGCCTGAGCAAGAACTGTTGCTGTTGTTGTACCGTCACCAGCATCATCACCTGTTTTGGAAGCGACTTCCTTAACTAGTTGAGCACCCATATTCTGGAACGGGTCTTCCAACTCCACTTCCTTTGCAACAGATACGCCGTCTTTTGTAATGTGAGGTGCACCAAATTTCTTTTCAATAATTACGTTACGTCCTTTAGGGCCAAGTGTCACCTTAACTGCATTTGCCAACTCGTCAACGCCTTTTTTAAGTTCTTCGCGAGCCTTAATATTGAATTTAATTTCTTTTGCCATGATTGTATTTCTTTTTAATTATGATATTAATTATTAACCAAGTATTGCCAAAATATCACTTTGACGCATAACAAGATACTTGTTGCCTTCAAATTCCAATTCTGTGCCTGCATACTTGCCGTAAAGAACAGTATCACCTTCTTTAACTACCATCTCTTCATCTTTTGTACCATTACCAACAGCAAGGACTTTTCCTTGAAGAGGTTTCTCTTTCGCTGTATCAGGAATGATAATACCACCAATCGTCTTTTCTTCAGCGGCAGCCGGTTCAATAAGAACTCTATCTGCCAATGGTTTAATGTTTAATGCCATAATTATATTTTTTTATTTGTTTTCTACTTTTATCGGAAAGCCCGACACTGTTTGTCAGTGCATAATCCGTGCCAAAAACCAAGAGTGGCGGTTGATATGACAAATTGTCATACTAACCGCCACTGCATATATCTTTAATGCCATTATTTCAAAGCATCCAGCAGAATTTTTTCCATAACAAAATACCCTGTCAAATTTGGATGAACTCCGTCATAGCAATATTCTTCCCGAAGCGAAAAGCCATCTTCCGCAACCATTGCTGAAAAATAATCAATAACAGTTATACCATTAGCCTCTCCATATTTTATAATCCTTTTATTCAAAGAATCAATCTTTTGCGGAACATCTGCTATTGCCTTATTCCAAGGATATACATACACAGGAAGTACTGTTGAAAGATAAGGCATTATTCCGTTATTTTTTGCAGTTTCTACCATTGCAACAATGTTTCCAAATGTTTTATCCTCATTATATGCACCATCATTTTCTGCAATATCATTTGTTCCACAAAGCAACACCACCTTGTCTGGGGCAAGAGCAACAACATCATTATCGAACCTTTCCCTCATCTGAGCTGTTACCTGACCGCTAATACCCCTACCAACGAATCCGTTACGAATAAAAAAAGCAGTATCCATGCTTGCCCAATTATCAGTAATGGAATTTCCCATAAAAACAACCCTTCTACAAGAAGAATCCTTTTTAAGAACATACTTATTATGCTCAGAATATCTCGCTAAATTAGCCCAGTCACTAGCTTTTACAGCCGTCAAAGCCGTCAAAGCAAAAAGAATAAATAATAACTTTTTCATTAAAATTCAGAAGTAAAGTGGAAACGAATTTTAGGGAAATCAGATTGTGCCATATTCAAGACATAGCCAGAGTCTGCCAAAAAGACATCTCTACCTTCCTTATCAACCGCCATAAACTGATGTTTTCTCTTTTTGAAAGCCTCCAATGCAGCATCATCATCACTGTCAATCCAGCACGCTTTATAAAGGCTGATTGGTTCCCAGTGACATTGTGCACCATACTCATGCAACAAACGATACTGAATAACCTCAAACTGCAACTGACCTACAGTTCCTATGATTTTTCTGCCATTAAACTGATTGATAAATAATTGGGCAACGCCCTCATCCATCAACTGCTCAATACCCTTATTCAACTGCTTAGTTTTCATCGGGTCTGTATTTTCAATATACTTGAACATTTCAGGAGAGAAACTTGGCAATCCCTTGTAATGAAGTTCCTCACCAGAAGTAAGAGTATCACCAATTTTGAAGTTTCCCGTATCAGGAATACCAATAATATCTCCTGGATAAGCCTCGTCAACAATATTCTTCTTCTGCGCCATAAAAGCCGTTGGAGCAGCAAACCTCATCATCTTGCCGGAACGCATATGCTTGTAGTTAACATTTCTCTCAAATTTACCAGAGCAAACCTTAACAAAAGCGATGCAACTTCTATGGTTCGGGTCCATATTAGCATGTATTTTGAAGACAAAACCAGAAAATGCAGGCTCTGTAGGTACGACTGTTCTCTCCACTGCCTGTATTGGCTTTGGCGACGGAGCAATTTTTACAAAGCAATCGAGCAATTCTTTAACGCCGAAGGTATTAAGAGCAGAGCCAAAGAATACCGGAGCAACTTTTGCATTCAAATATGACTCAACGTCAAATTCTGGATATACCCCCTCTATCAAATCCAAATCTTCTCTTAATTTGGAAGCATCCGCTTCACCAACATTTTCATCAATAGCAGGATCATTAATATCGTCTATCTCAATACGCTCTGTAACTCTCTGTTTATTAGGAGTAAATAAATCAAGTCCCTTTTCATATATATTATATACGCCTTTGAACTTTTCACCTATATTAATAGGCCAACTCAACGGTCGCACACTAATCTTCAATTCGTTTTCCAATTCATCAAGAATATCAAACGGATCACGCCCCTCTCGGTCCAACTTGTTGACAAAAATTATCACTGGAGTATTCCTCATGCGACAAACCTCCATCAACTTTCTTGTCTGCATCTCCACACCCTTTGCCACATCTACAACGATGATAACACTATCAACAGCTGTAAGCGTTCTATATGTGTCCTCAGCAAAGTCCTGGTGACCAGGAGTATCAAGAATGTTAATTTTATAGCCCTCATAATTGAAGCCCATAACAGAAGTAGCAACTGAGATACCACGCTGCTTCTCAATCTCCATCCAGTCAGAAGTAGCAGTCTTCTTGATTTTGTTAGATTTAACCGCCCCGGCAACGTGAATAGCGCCACCAAATAGCAAAAGTTTTTCTGTCAAAGTAGTTTTACCCGCATCTGGGTGACTGATAATAGCGAATGTTCGCCTTTTCTGTATTTCTTCTTGTAATGTTGCCACAATAATGTTTTTTAAAGATTGTCGTAATCTTCTTTTGTAAAAAGAAGGTTCTTTTTGTCTTTATGATAATAAGTTGCGAGAGTTGAAATAAATTTTGTAATCTGAGTCAAAGCCTCCATTGTTGGCTTTGAAATCTCCTTATGCTGCAATCGGATTAGAAACATTCCATATAGGGCATTAAAGCAGGTCTCTATTTCTCCTGATTTTTCATCACCCGACTTGGCACGAAGTTCTACTATAAAAGGCAAAGTTCTATAAAACTCAGCCACATAATTAGGATATTTTTGAGTCTTCAACAGCATTTGGTGCAAATCAGCCAACGCAATGATAATATTCTTGTTGATTTGCAAGTGACCACTTTCAACAACGCCTTCACGACGCATCATCTCAACAAGTTCAGAGTACCAGTTTAATTCGGCAGAATACTGCTCGTCTGTCAAATTACAAGGCTTTATAACCGTATTGTCTATTTTTTCTACATCAAGACCATTCGCCCTTATAATATCCTCCACTTGCCACATATAAAGCAAGTATTCTGCAATATTTTCATTGCGCAATTTATGAGCAGTAAACATATCTTACTAACCGAATTTACTGATTTTTCTAAGCATAGCCTCGTTTAAAACCTTTACACGGCGACCATCTACAACAATAATATGTTCGTTTACAAATGCCGACAACGTTCTAATAGCATTCGAAGTTGTCATATTTGAAAGGTTCGCCAAATCTTCTCTTGACATATAGATATTTAGCGTTTCTCCATCGTCCTCATAGCCATAGTTGTCTATAAGCAAGGCCAATGCTTCCGCTAACCTTCCACGAATATGCTTTTGTGTCAAGTTTACTATCTTTGTATCTGATCGGCCAAGATTGTGCGAGAGTTCATGAATAAAGAACCATGCCAACTGACGGTTCCTATCAATCAATTCAGAAACAACCTTCATCGGAATTGAACCAACTACTGATGCTTCCATAGCAATAGCACCGGAAACATAAGACTCATTGGCAAAAAATGCCCTATGTCCAAAATATTGAATAGGACGTATTAAACGGATAATCTGCTGGCGTCCGCCGATTCCCTCTTTATATTTCTTAACTTTACCTTTAATAAGGCACCACAAATACTCTGGAGTCTCTTTTTCAGCATATATAATCTGGTTACGCTTGAAATTATGAAGCGTAAAATTCTCCAAAACAACTCTCTTGTCATCAGCGTCCAAAGTATCCCACAGGCCTGACAAGTCCTCTCTTATTACGGTTTCTAAGGCTTCTCTCGAAATCATGTTATAAAAAATTGCTATGCAAATATGCTTTACAGCACAAAATTACAGCATTTTAGCAAATTTTCCAAAATAATTTCTCAAATTTTAATTAATGTGTATCTATTTCCAGGCAAACATCTAACCATACCATTAAATTCCATACCAACAAGAACACTTAGCAACTTATGGAAAGGTAAACCGACAACAGGAATCAACTCGGCAACCGTTGCATAATCTCGGCTGGTTAGAAAGTCATAGATTTTCTTCTCATCTCCATTGACAATTGGAAATAGCTCCTTTTCAACAGGCTTGATTTTTTTCTTTTCCCACCCGACCGCGTTTAAAAAGTCTTCATGAGAATTTATTAGCATTGCAACGTTTTTTGATATCAAGAAATTACAGCCTCGCGAATATTCATCATCAACTCTTCCTGGAAAGGCAAACACGTCACGGCCGTAATTTAAGGCAATATTAGCAGTTACAAGAGCTCCGCCTTTTTCTGCTGATTCAACTACTACTGTGCAATCTGAAAGCCCTGCTATCAGCCTGTTTCTCGAAAGAAAATTAGACCGGTGGACACGGGTGTTAAATTTATATTCTGTCAAAATAGCACCATTGCTGCGAACAATTTCCACAGCGTCGGAGCGGTGCTGTGCGGGATAAATTGTATCGAGCCCGTGAGCAACAACAGCAATTGTTGGCATACCGCATTCAAGTGCCACCCTATGCGATTTGATATCAATTCCGTAAGCCAAACCGCTTACTATTACGACGTCATTTCCAACAGTTTCTGACAGTCCCTTAATAAAACGCTCACACAAATCCATTCCATATATCGTTGCATGACGAGTACCAACCATACTTACAACCTTTTTTGCATTAAGGTCACAATTTCCAGAAAGAAACAGTGTCAAAGGAGCATCAGGAACGGTTTGAAATCGAGCAGGGTAGGTAGAATTGCGAAAATATTCAATTCTAACATTCTTTCCAGACAGCAGGCCTAAATTAATATCGGCATCAATAAGCAGACTGTCTCTATATTTTTTGTCAATAAGTTTATCAGACAGTAATGTATGCTCACGCAAGTCAGCATCTGACATTCGAAAGAAATTTTCCTCAGAACCAACTGCTGACAGCAATTCGTTAGCAATATCAACATTAATTCCCTTTATTGAAGAAAAAGCCAATTGATAGACCGAAGGCAACATATTATTTACCTAAAAAATCCTTGAAAATTTCCGCAAGAGTTTCACCTCTATCGAGTCTGCCGTTTTCAAGACAAACACAACTTACCACAGCCTTGACTACCTGCCTCCCACTTTTCTTAAACAAATCCTGATGAAATACAAACCTGACACCTTTTCTTTCGAGCCACAACTTGCTCTCAAAAACATCGCCGCTACGCAAAGGCTCTTTATATTCTATCTCGACTTTATTAAGTACTGGTATAATTCCACGGTTTTGCATTTCTGCAAAAGAAATGCCGTTTTCCGAGCAAAAAGAATGTCGAGTATGCTCAAGATAATGCAAATAGTTTGCATTATTTACTATCCCCTCTGAATCGAGTTCATAGTCACGAACTTGCATTTCCAATGAATATATATATTCCTTCATACTGTTAGAAGTTTTTTACTACCATTCTCAAATCTGTAAGCTTTGTAAGCAAATCTTCTATCTTATCCAGTTTAAGCATATTAGCGCCATCAGACTTAGCAACCGATGGGTTTTGATGTGTCTCTATAAAGATTCCATCAGCACCGGTAGCAATACCCGCTTTTGCCATTGTTTCAATCAAGTGAGGGAGTCCGCCTGTAACTCCAGCTGTTTGATTCGGTTGCTGCAATGAGTGTGTAACATCCAAAATAACGGGAGCATATTTTTGCATTTCAGGAATGCCACGAAAATCAACAACCAGATCCTGATAGCCGAACGTCGTTCCTCTTTCTGTAATAGCTACGTCATTATTGCCAGCATCTTTGACTTTCTGTACAGCAAACTGCATAGCCTCTGGAGACAAGAATTGACCTTTCTTGATATTAACAGCTTTACCAGTCTTTGCGGCTGCAACAAGCAGTTCTGTTTGACGGCAAAGAAATGCTGGAATCTGCAAAACATCTACGTATTTTGCAGCTAAAGCAGCCTCTTCATTTGTATGAATGTCTGTAACTACCGGAATACCATAGGTGTCACGAACTTTTTTCAGAATTTCAAGAGCCTTTACATCTCCAATTCCTGTAAAAGAATCAATGCGAGATCGGTTTGCCTTTCGGTAACTGCCTTTAAACACATAGGGTATATCCAATTTTTTTGTAATTTCCGAAACATGTCCGGCAATATCCATAGCCATTTGCTCACCTTCTATGACACATGGTCCTGCCAACAGAAAGAAATTGCCTGATTTTGATGCTTGTAGTTTATCTATCATTTTTAAATCTTATTTATCTGGTTTTTAGCATGAACAGCAGCACATGCAAAAAGGCCTGCTGTCTCTGTCCTCAATCTGCTGTCTCCCAAAGTTACAGGAACAAAACCTGCCTTCATAGCCATTTCTACCTCCTCTGGACTAAAATCCCCTTCGGGACCTACCATAATTAGAACGTTGCTACCAACTTCGTAGTCCTTCAGAAAATTTCGACGCTCCAAATTCTTGTCGCAGTAGGCTATAAATTTCTGCCCTGGGAAATTGGAATTGATAATATCTTTTATCGGTGTCAATTCTGAAACTTTTGGCAAAGTTGCCTTTAGTGATTGTTTCATAGCCGATACTGCTATCTTTTTCAATCGCTCTGTTTTAAGCACTTTTCTCTCGGAAAAGCGGCATAAAATAGGGATTATGCTATCAACTCCCATCTCTGTAACTTTTTCAGTCATCCACTCGAGACGGTCCATATTTTTAGTTGGAGCAATAGCAATTGTTATATTGCAACCCCAATGTGGCGCAATGCTTTTCGTGTCAACGATTTCCACCTCGCAACGCTTATTGGTTGCAAGTGTTATGCGACAGGTAAATAACTGTCCTTTGCCGTCAACAACTTCTATCTCGTCGCCTTCAGCAAGGCGAAGTACACGAACACAATGCTGCCCCTCTTCTTCAGGGAGCAGCATTGTTGTTTCTATATCAGGAGCATAAAATCTATGCATCTATCTAACTAATTTTTCTTCTTTTCGATTATCTTTAAACACTACAAGGAATGCAAAGGCTACAACCAAGGCATATCCCGCAAAAATCAACCATGCTGTTGACCAGTCACCTACGCAATAAGAACCTACTTCTCCACCAACTTCAACAGTTTCCCAGTGACAGAACTTTTCAACAACTTTCCCAGCAAGGAGAGTTCCAACAGAGGCACCAATACCATTTGTCATAAGCATGAACAAACCTTGTGCTGATGCTTGAATGCTGTCATCAGTTTCTTTCTCAACAAACAAAGCACCTGATACATTAAAGAAGTCGAAAGCCACTCCATAAACAAGCATAGAAAGGATAAACATCCAAACGCCGCTTCCAGGGTCGCCAAGACCAAAGAAGCCGAAACGGAAAACCCACGCTACCATAGCAATAAGCATAACATTCTTTATGCCATATCTTTTTAGGAAAAATGGAATTAAAAGAATACACAATGCTTCTGATATTTGAGAAAGTGAAGTAAGCATTGTTGCATTATTAGCACCGAATGTATCAGCAAATTCCGGCAAAGCCTTAAAGTGAGTAATAAAAGGAGTTGCATAGCCGTTTGTCACCTGCAAAGACATGCCTAAAAGCATTGAAAAGATAAAAAACAGAGCCATCTTTTTTTGCTTGAAAAGTTTAAAGGCATTCAATCCAAAAGCCTCAATGAATGAAGTGCTTTTACCTGATTTCTTCTTATCAAGAGGACATGCTGGCAATAGGAACGAATAGACAGCCATCAATATACCCAAGGCACCTGATACAAATAACTGCATATAAGTATATTGGAATCTGGCAGCATTTTTTTCAAGAGTAAAGAAGAAATTGCCGTCAGCATCAATAACAGCACAGTTAACAAACCACATAGTTGCAATAAAACCAACAGTTCCCAATACTCTGATTGGCGGAAAATCTGAAACGGTATCGTATCCGTTTCTTTTCAGTAATGAGAATGCTACTGTATTCGATAAAGCCAAAGTTGGCATATAGAATGCAACACTAATTGTATAAATAGCAACCATAGCAACACGGTCAGGAGTAACTCCTGTTTCTGCTGCGTTATATCCCATATACCAGCAACTAAGCATTGTTGCACCTGCGATAAAGTGACAAATCCCAAGCAACTTTTGTGGTTGAATAACTTTATCTCCTAAAATACCCATGATGGCCGGCATGAAAATGGAAACTATACCTTGAATAGAATAGAACCAAGGGATAAGGTCGCCCATTCCTACGGATCCAAGGTAATTACCTATACATGTCAAATAGGCTCCCCAAATTGCGAATTGCAGAAAATTCATCACTGCAAGTCTTACTTTTAAACTTTTCATCTTTTCAGTTTTTTCAAATTGTATAGATTTTATTTTTTATTTTTTTTCTCTTCAATTGTCTGCTTGATAACCGCTGCCTGCTCATAGTCTTCTTTCTCAACGCAGGCTTTCATCATACGCTCAAGTTCTTCAATAGAATATCTGCTCAACGGAATATCAGGCTCCGGCTCTTCATAAATTTTATTATTAATATTGAAAAGCGATGTTGATAGTATTCCAGTTTCCTCAACGACTTCTGGGACAGCAAATATAGGAGCATTGCACCTCAAGGCTATCGCAACTGCATCAGACGTTCTTGAATCAATAATAACCTCCCTATCGCCTGTATATCCATCCTTCATCTTTATCTCAGAATAGAAAACGCCTTTGTCAAATTTATATATTAGAACGCTCTCTATCTTAATACCGAACGCTTTTGCAGAAGAAACAAATATATCATGAGAAAGCGGACGAGAAAGGTTTGCCTTTTCAAGAGATGCGGCTATTGACTGCGCTTCGGCAACACCTATAATTACAGGAATGGTTTTATCGCCATCAACCTCAGACAATAATAGAGCATAAGCACCTCTATGAACTTCGTTTGCAGAGAGCCCTCCAAGAGTCAAACGTATATATCCACTTTCTTCCATCTTTAAAGTTTCTTTTTTTGTTGTCCAGTAATAACGCCACTACCATAACACAAATGCCCTGTAGCGTCATAGATAACAGCAAACTGCCCAGGTGCTATACCTTGAACAAGTTTCTCTGACTCTATAACATATTCCCTATCACCAAGATGAATTAATTTTGCTTTCATAAATTCTGGAGTATGGCGATTTTTGAACATAATGTCAACTGGCTCGATATGATTTTCCCAAGGGTTACCTGAGATAAAATGCATTTCATCTAAATGAATTGTCTTGCCATACTGCTTTTCGGTATCATAACCATTGCTGACATATATAGTATTGTCCTTAACGTTCTTTTTGACAACATACCATGGACCTCCACTAAGCCCAAGGCCCTTACGCTGCCCAATTGTGTGGAACCAGAAACCTTTGTGTTCGCCTATCTTGCGACCTGTTTCCAGTTCAATTATATTTCCTTTTTTCTCTCCTAAGTGACGGCGTATAAAGTCATTGTAATTAATCTTGCCAAGAAAACAAATACCCTGACTATCTTTTCTATATGCATTAGGCAACTTTGCCTCTTGTGCAATCCTGCGGACCTCACTCTTAGGCATACTGCCGATAGGGAAAATCAGATGCGATAACTGTTCATAAGAAATCTGCGCAAGAAAATCAGTCTGATCTTTAACCCGGTCACATGCAGTAGCAAGATATTTAGTTCCATTAATAAAATCAGTTGTTGCATAATGACCTGTTGCTGTAAGGTCAAAATCCTTACCCCAGCGACGCTCAAAATAACCGAACTTAATCATCTTGTTACACATCATATCAGGATTCGGAGTCAGTCCTTCACGAACATTTCTCAAAGCATACTCCATAACATTATCCCAATACTCCTGATGAAGAGAAACCACCTCAAGTGGCAAGCCATAGCGATGTGCTATTGCTTGACACATTTCAATATCCTCTTCTGCAGAGCAATCTCCCTCATCGGTATCAAGACCTATTCGAATATAGAAAAGGGTCAAATCATGCCCCTCCTCTACTAACTTATGCACAACGACAGCACTATCAACGCCGCCTGAAATCAATACCGCTATTCTCATATTACATTGTTGTCAATTCATTAAGATTATTCTTGTTAACAAAGTACAACGTAACAAGATAATCAACAGAAACTTTCCCGGGACCAGCCAAAACAATAAAAAAGAACATTCCCATAAACATTAATGGAACGTACCCCAAAGGCATACTTGCAAAGACAGCAGAATTTCCCAATCCAAGACTACCAAAATCAATAATTCCACCGTGAAGCAAAAAGAACTCAGCAGCCATCATTGATATTACCGGAGGTATAGCAGCAAGTCTGGTCAAAAATCCAAACAGCACAAGAATTGAGCAAACGACTTCTACTGTTATCATCATAACAAGCGTCGTCTGGCTACTCATTCCCCACATTGATGGAAACGTCTCGGAAAAATAATCGAAATTGGCAATCTGTCGTATTCCAAACTGCAAGAATAGCAATCCTGCAAATATACGCATAAACAACCTTGCGAGGTTTCCATACGAACGGTACGAGATAACCATAAAAAGTTTCCGCAATTTTCTATTCATAATTTTATCTCTTAGAATCAATTATCATTTGTTCAAGGCGATACTCATCTGTGCCATCATTTCAAGCACTTGCTCAACTCCAGGACTTTTTGCAATAATCTTCTTGTCCTTATCAAGAACATACACGCATGGAACAACTCGCATATCAAACTTACCTTCCATATCGTGTACTTCTGCCTTATACCAGTTTTCTGAATCACCATCGCGCTTAACTGTCTTGTCAGAGTACAGTGAAACAATGGTAACCACACCAGAATTAATAAGAGTATTAGTTGCAATATCTGTATTCAGCCTCAATTTGTATAAGGATGTGTCAAAATTGCCGTCTATATTTAGGATAACAACATAATATTGTGATGCTAAAGAGTGCAATATTGCGTTTTCATCTCCTTTTTCTAATGTTAAATCCGTAAAAACAGCGTCAATTCTTGATGCTTGTAGTTTTTTTACATTGTTAAGCATAGCATCTCTAACTTCTGAATCCAATTTCTTGCTTTTAGAAAATGCCTCCGCAAAAAATCCGTACAAATCCTCACTACAATATTGAGAATAAGGCGAATATATATAATCATCAACAAAGCCTATCACTGTCTGAAGGTTTTTCTCATTTTTAGAAACACGCTTGACAAATGAATCAACAGACTCTTTGACAACATTCTTATCCGCAAGAATGAAGAATGAAAGATAGTCTGTAAAAGCATCTGCAAATGCTGAAATATCAGTTATCTCCTGCTTTTCAAGATCGCATTTATCCCACAAGTGCTTTGCCATAAAATCAGCGCGAAGATTAGTCTTTGTTAACTTATCCGGCACAGTCGGATACTCAAAAAGCGTTTTTGCATCGTTCTGAGCAGACAACGCAAACGGCAAGACTAACGCCAATACTAATATTCTAATAATTCTATTCATAATTGCAAAGATAATACAAACCAAGAGGAGAAAAAACAAGTTTACTTGTTTTTTTATCCCGAGGTGCAGTTTATCTTATCCAAAGATAGTGCAAGTCGAACGCAAAAAAAAGAAATTCACTTCATTTTTACTAAGACGCAGCCTATCTTGCACCAGCCAAGGCTCGTCAACCGACAAGGGACGGACAAAAGGCTTGCACGCACCGCCTCACATTCGCTCCGCTCCGTAAAATAGTAGCCGAGAGCAAAAGCGGCAATCCTCACTCCGGCGAAAAACCACTCAAGCAACATCCTGGCGAAATAAGCAACTCCCCATACTCATTTAAGTATGAGGAGTTGAAGTTAAATAAGGATCAAACGTATAGAAGCGTTATTTCATATTTCGCAAATGATCTATACGATCACCGTACCGCTCCATAAGCCCCGAGGCTTCTTCCCAAACGCATTCATCAGCATCGTTATGCAATGTGCAGATATAATAGTATGCTTGAATGGCAAGTTCGCGCATCTTCTAGTCTTCGGGATAATTGATAGCAGTGAAAATCACATCACCAAAACAAGTGATTGCTTAGCGAGAGTCTTTCCTGTCAAGGTAAGCGTCCTCGCCGTCACAGAAAAGGTTGTTGAGTTCAACAAATGTCATTTCGGAGTAACGATATATTTGTAATTAAATGATTGAGCCTAAGCAACGGATATCCCAAATGGAATAAGAGGTATGGGTACCGTTGTAATAAACATCAACTCTTACGGTAATTTCACTCTGGGAGTTACGGATATAACTCATTGAATAATGCTCGGTTAAACCGTAGTTATTCTTTGACACTATTTCAGTCATAAGCAGTCGAGATTGCTTACCCATACAGCCTATGGAAGCAAACAGACGTGTTATGTCTCCTGCGGCGAAGTCGTAACCCTCAATCTCGTTAGGGAGAATCCAATTAAGGTCAAAGGTCTTCATTCTGTTGACTAAAGCCTCGTCGGCATACTTGATTGTAATTTCCATACCGTCCGTTGATGTGATTCCGACCAAATTGCCGTCATTCCACTTAAACCTGTATGCGGTCCAATGGGTTGTCGCGTCATTATTCCGCACCTCGCTAACGTAACCGTTATTGTCGTATGACACTTCATAAACGGTCTGCATTCCGTCTTCATCCCATTGATATGCTCCACTTGTAATCTGCCGTTCACCAAGTTGCATATATTTGAAAACAGCGGAATGATTACTTCCAGAAGTTTCAGATTTACCAGAGGGATGATAAACAGTATTTGTTCGGCTAAAAGCAGTCACTGCTTCTCCCTCCCAATTCAGATTGAATACCTCTTGACTCTCACAATAATCGTCTCCTTGTTGAAAGGGACCGTTATCTATTTCGTCACGCCATTCTGCGGTGTAATCACATAATCTGTCATCGTTATAATTCAATACATATCGTTCCACCCCATCATCATAAGCACTACCAGAATTATAGATATAGTTGGCCTTTATTATCTCAATTTGCCCCACTGGCACACCAGGGAGAGGCTCATCGCCATCTTCCTCGGTGGTCTGAGTAATAGTCAAGACTACACGCGAGTCTTCGCAGATTATTATGATGTAGGCAGTTCGGGGTTGTCCTGTTAGGTTGCGGTCAAGACGGAAACTGACAGCTACATATCCTGCCTCACCGCTGGTAGTGTCTAAATGTAGCCATTCAATATCTTCGGGCGCACCTGATGATGTCGGACTTACCCAAGCACTCCAAGACGCAGCAGCGGTAAAGTTAACCTGTCCTCCAGATGAATTAGCGGCAAGGGACAGATTTGTAGATTGTCCTTTATCAAGCGATATTTTCTGCAAGTCATCTTCCGAGGAAGAGCAGGAAGTCATCGCCAATACAGCACAAATGGCAACGGAAAAGAGCAACAATAGATATTTCTTCATAAGTCAAATAGTTTTCAATTAATTTCAAATGATTTGATTTTAGCCGTCGGCTTGATATAATCAACAGAAAAAGCAATTCCGTTTTCCATACGCACTTCCTCTGCAAGTGAGGTGGCACGCTGTTGAAGTTCTTGTTGTTCCGAGCGGTCTTTTGATTTATAGACAGCTTGGAAAGCATCTGTGAGTTGTGTGTCATTTTCGCCCATTTCGGCATAGACATCGGCAAGCGGTTTGAGCGGAGCAGTTCCTTGTGAACCGCCGCACGCTGACAGCATAAAAGCCAAGCTCAGAATACTGAAAATAGATTTGATCGGTTTCATATTTTATTTATTTGATGTATTGCTTGGGTAGATATTCAGAACACGTATCAGCAGAATTATCAGGGTGCCTCTGCTACTCTTACCGGCTCATGGCATGGATAAGAACCGTCACATGCTGACAACACAGTCGGTCCCGAAAATAATACTGATTGATCAAGAATCTTATTTTTTCATTTCTTAATTATTAATAACGTTTTATATATGGCAAAGGTAGCATTAGTTTTCAATCTTACAATCACGGAAAACCGTGACACGACTCATTCCCTTTAAGTTTTTTTTCAAAAAGGTTACACTTTAAAAACAAATCTCTAAAAACAGCGTCTATATTCGTATTCTCCAAATGTTTACTCTGGAATAATATACAAATGATAACAAATTCTGATTTTTGAAAATAATTTATCTGCTTTGTCGCTATTTTTACACAATTTTTTTTAATTTTGCGATACAGACATAAGAAAATTACTGTTATGATAGATACAGACAAAAAATTTATTGTTACTATCGGACGACAATTCGGTAGTGGCGGTCACAATATTGCTAAAAAACTTGCAGAAAAATTAGGCATTGGCTTTTATGATAAAGAGCTACTCCTTGAAGCAGCCAAAGAAACAGGTCTAAACCCCGACCTGTTCGAGAAGGCAGATGAGAAATTACCTTCTTTTTATATCGGTAATATCTCGATGAATATCGGATACTATATCCAGCCTTTCCACCCTTCTCATTCGGCAAATTTTTATGAGCGAGTAAATAAGGCTATTTGCGATATGATTGAAGAAATCGCCCAAAAGGAGTCTTGCGTTATCGTTGGAAGATGTGCTGACCATATCCTCCGCAACAAAGAGAAATGCATAAGCATCTTCATCAGCGCCGACAAAGACTCTTGTGCTGAAAGAGTTATGCAACGCACAGAAGGATTAAACAAGAGCGAGGCTATTGCTCTTGCTACAAAAGAAGACAAACTAAGAGCAGAATACTACAACTTCTATACAGACAAGGAATGGGGAACCGCAAATTCTTATGACCTTTGCATAGATTCCTCCAAACTTGCAGAAGATAAAGTTATTGATATTCTGATAAATTACATCGAAACAAGACTAAAAGACTAATCGAGTAGTTTGTGGTTATCGCTGGACTCTGATTGCGGTTTTTCAACTTCCTGAATTTCGATAACGTTATTTTCCTCGTCTTGCTTTGTAGCAATTCTTTTGCGCTTGAAAAACATTTCTGCCAAAGAATTGATAGAAAAGGCGACCAAAGCAATACCGACTATCAGCACGGCAACGCTTTCAATAGTTTTCACATCCAATGTAAGCATTATTATGCCTGACATTAGAAGCAAAACTGGTATCACAAAGAAACCTGCCCCAAATTTCACTTCCTTTCTGGAAGCCAACAGGTTCCACAAATCGATGATACCAACAACTATTAGCGATGCTGCAAAGATATAGACAACTATACCAACAAAAAATTCCGGAATTGCCATTAATGCTATTCCAAGAGCGATAGCACCTGCAGACGCTATGACTGAAACAACTGGCAGCATACCACCCTGCCTGTTAACGAGCACTGAAATCAACGAAATGCAGGCAGGAACAATAAAGGTAACGCCAAAAAGCATTATGATAGTTTCAAGAACTCTCTCACGAGAGTTCAAAAATATCAAAGACAATCCTATAATCAGGAGTACGGAATTAACTAATAAACTAACTTTATTTTTCATAACTATTTTTTTATAATGCGAAGGTAAGAATATTTTCTTATTAAACCATTTAGATTTGATTTTGTTTAAAACAATATGGATAACAAAAGAAAAATACTTGCACTGATTAATCCTATCTCAGGGACTTTGAACAAAGACTCCCTACCAAAGGCCATAGACAAAATCATTGATTATGAAAAGTTTGAAATAGAAATAAAATATACCGAACACGCAAACCATGCCTATGAACTGTCAAAAGAAGCGGCAGCAAACGGCTACTACGGAGTTCTCGCAATTGGTGGTGACGGAACGGTTAACGAAGTTGCTTCTGCCCTATGTGATACCGAAACTGCTTTAGGCATAATTCCGCTTGGCTCAGGCAATGGGCTGGCAAGGCATCTTAGAATACCTTTAAATATTGATAAGGCAATCAGCATTATCAATGAAAACCACATAGAAAATTTTGACTATTGCACAGCAAATGATCGGAAATTCTTCTGCACATGCGGTTTGGGATTTGACGCACAAGTAAGTTCAACTTTTGCAAAGCGAGGCAAACGCGGACCTGTTGGATATTTTCAAAGTGCGATATCAGAATACATCAAATACCGTTCACAAACATATAAGATAACTTCCTCAAACGGGATAATTACAGAAAAGGCATTTATCATCGCATGCGGTAACGCTTCACAGTACGGCAATAACGCTTACATTACACCTAATGCCGACATGCAGGACGGAGAGATTGACGTTACCGTTATGCTGCCAATCACGCCTTTTGACACGGCTATGCTTGGACTGCTGCTTTTTTCAAAACATATCGACCAGGATGTGAACATAATATCTTTCCGCACTGCAGACCTCTCTATTGAAAGGGAAAGCGAAGGTATAATGCATCTCGACGGTGAACCAGTCAATATGCCAAAGACTATTGAAATAAAATGCCACAAAGGAGGATTGAAAATTTTCGTTCCAACAGAATCAAGGGAAAAATTCAAATTCCTTTCAACTGTTGACTCCGACTTTTGGAATTTTATCAATTCAATACGTTCGGAACTAAACATTTAGAGAAATAAATAAACAATATGCCTTTTTCATTGGCAATAATCTTCAAAATTATGTGTTTTTTCGGTCTATTTTAACTAATTTTGCAGACAGATACAAACTTCAAAAAGATAACTATGATAACCTTCTTTTCTAAAGGAGAATATTCGGTATTCGCAGTTGAAACAAACCATCAACTGACTGTTGCCGAATGTCAAAAACTCGAATGGCTATTTGGCAATTCACCGAAACTGGAAGAAACTTCCATCAGTGGCAAATTCGTTGGTCCCCGTAAGGAAATGATTACCCCATGGAGTACAAACGCTGTTGAAATCACCCAGAACATGGGATTAGAGGGCATCTCAAGAATAGAAGAATTTTTCTATTCAAAGAGCAAAGAGCCTTCTTTCGACAAGATGCTCCAAAGAGTATATGACGGACTCAACGAATCAGTGTTTAACATTGACAAACAACCTGACGAAATCGTTTATATCAACGATATTGAAGCATATAACGAACAGGAAGGTTTGGCGCTTAGCCCTGAAGAAATTGACTATCTCAAAGGTCTAAGTGAAAAAATAGCACGTCCATTAACAGACAGTGAAGTATTTGGCTTCTCTCAAGTCAATTCAGAGCACTGTCGCCATAAAATTTTTAACGGGACATTCATTATTGACGGAGAAGAAAAAGAAAGTTCTCTTTTCAAACTAATCAAGCGCACTTCTCAAGAGAATCCTAACAAGTTAGTTTCTGCATACAAGGATAATGTTGCATTCATAGAAGGTCCGACCGTTGAGCAGTTTGCACCACGCAATCCTCAGAGGCCGGATTTTTTCGAAATTAAAGATATCGACACTGTTATCTCACTAAAGGCAGAGACTCACAACTTCCCAACTACTGTAGAGCCATTTAATGGTGCAGCTACTGGTACTGGTGGCGAAATCCGCGACCGTCTCGGCGGTGGTAAAGCGAGTCTTCCAATCGCAGGCACTGCTGTTTATATGACCGCATACCCAAGAACTGAAGAAAACAGAGCATGGGAAATCGGTTCTATTCCTGAAAGAAAATGGCTATACCAAACTCCAGAAGAAATTCTTATTAAGGCTTCAAACGGAGCATCAGACTTTGGTAACAAATTCGGACAGCCACTTATCTGCGGTTCTGTTCTCACCTTTGAACACAAGGAAGGAAAAGAAGCATTTGCTTACGATAAAGTAATTATGCTCGCCGGTGGCGTTGGTTTCGCAGCTAAAAGAGATGCTATCAAGGGCGAACCTGCTCCAGGCGAAAACGTTGTGCTGATGGGTGGCGACAACTACCGCATTGGTATGGGTGGTGGCGCTGTTTCTTCAGTTAATACAGGTCAATACGCAAACTCTATTGAGTTGAATGCAGTTCAACGTGCAAACCCGGAAATGCAAAAACGTGTTTCAAACGTTATCCGTGCATTGGCTGAAGCACCAAATAACCCAATCATATCTATTCACGACCACGGTGCTGGAGGTCACTTGAATGCATTGTCTGAATTGGTTGAATCAACTGGTGGTGTTATCGACATCAACGAATTGCCTGTAGGCGACAAGACCCTATCTTCTAAAGAAATAATCGGCAACGAGTCTCAGGAAAGAATGGGTATGATTGTCAACGACAAGGATATTGAAACAGTTAGAGAAATCGCCGAGCGTGAACGTGCTCCATTCTACGTTGTTGGTAAGACAACTGACGACCACAGATTCGTTTTCCGTCAAAACGACGGCGTGAAACCTATCGACCTAGCAATGAGCGATATGTTCGGCAGTTCTCCTAAGACATATATGGTTGACAAAACCGTTAAACGTGAACCAAAATCATTCAAATACTCTGCAGCAGAACTTAACGAATATGTAACTAACGTTCTTCAACTTGAAGCAGTTGCATGTAAGGACTGGTTAACAAACAAGGTTGACCGCTCTGTGACAGGAAAAATTGCAAGACAGCAATGCCAAGGCGAAATTCAATTGCCGTTGAGCGACTGCGGTGTTGTTTCTCTTGACTATACTGGTACAAAGGGTATCGCAACATCAATCGGCCACGCACCGCAAATTGCACTTATAGACCCAGAACAAGGTTCTGTTTCTGCAATCGCAGAATCTCTTACCAATATCGTTACCGCACCACTGGCTGACGGCATAAAGAGTGTATCCCTTAGTGCTAACTGGATGTGGCCATGCCGTAACGAAGGTGAAGATGCTGCCCTTTACAGTGCAGTCAAAGCATGTAGCGACTTCGCGGTTGGTTTGGGTATCAATATTCCAACTGGTAAGGACAGTCTTTCTATGACTCAGAAATACGGAAACAAGAAAATACTTTCTCCTGGAACAGTTATCATCTCTGCAGCCGGCGAAGTTTCTGACGTGAAGAAGGTCGTTTCTCCTGTTATAAAGAACAACAAGAACGCTACATTATATTATATCGACTTCGCAAATACTCCATTGGAACTCGGTGGTTCTGCCCTTGCCCAATCATTCAACAAATTGGGTAATGCAACTCCGAAAATCCAATCTCCAGAATACTTTGCATCTGCATTTAACGCAGTTCAAGACCTTGTTGAAAAATCATTGCTTCTTGCTGCTCACGACGTTTCTGCAGGAGGTTTGATTACCACTCTTCTCGAAATGACATTTGCAAACACTGAAGGAGGTCTGGCTATCAATCTTGACGGCTTTGAAGAAAAGGATATCGTTAAAATCCTATTTGCTGAAAACAATGCTTTGGTTGCACAAGTTGAAGATGAAAAGGCTGTTGACGAAATTCTTGACAAAGCCGGTGTTAAATATGTAAAAATCGGTAGAACTCAGGAGGAACGTGCAATCCTTGTTGACAAGGCTGGTAAGGAATACATGTTCGGTATCGATTACCTACGCGACGTTTGGTTCAAGTCTTCTTACCTTCTTGATTGCAAGCAAAGTGGTAATAAATGCGCAAAATCTCGTTTCGAAAACTACAAGAAACAACCAATAAAATATAAATTCCCGAAGGACTTTGAAGGAAAACTCTCAACAATTGGAATTTCGGGTTCTCGCAGAACTCCATCGGGCATAAAGGCTGCAATCATTCGCGAAAAGGGCGTTAACGGCGATCGAGAAATGGCATACTCCCTTTATCTTGCCGGCTTTGATGTGAAAGACGTTCACATGACTGACCTTACATCTGGTAGAGAAACTCTTGAAGATGTTAACATGATTGTCTTCTGCGGTGGTTTCTCCAACTCAGACGTTCTTGGCTCTGCAAAGGGTTGGGCTGGAGGTTTCCTTTGGAACGAAAAAGCAAAAACTGCTCTTGAAAACTTCTACAAGAGAGAAGATACCCTCAGCCTCGGTATCTGCAACGGTTGCCAATTAATGATAGAGTTGAACCTAATCAATCCGGAACATGAATTAAGAACTAAGATGGAGCATAACGATTCTCACAAATTTGAATCACAATTCCTCGGTCTTACAATTCCAGAAAACAATTCTGTAATGTTCAAATCATTATCAGGCTCAAAGTTGGGTATCTGGGTAGCACATGGTGAAGGCAAATTCAACTTGCCTGAAGATATGGATAAGTACAATGTTGTTGCACAATATTCATATAACTCATATCCTGCTAACCCTAATGGCTCTCCTAAGGCTGTTGCTGGTTTGGCTTCTAACGACGGTCGTCACCTCGCTATGATGCCTCACTTGGAAAGAGCGATTTTCCCATGGCAATGCGGTTTTTATCCAGACAGTCACAAAGGCGACGAGGTAACTCCTTGGATAACTGCTTTCGTCAATGCCCGCAAGTGGATTGAAGAAAAAACTAAATAATTGTCTAGTCCTGCCATAGCGTTACACTAAAAAGTAACAGAAAATGAAAGAGA
>UQLZ01000032.1 GCA_900541935.1 uncultured Prevotellaceae bacterium
ATTTTGTCCTTATAATAAGTAGTAATTTTTGTAACGCTTATTTAGGACTAGTCAATCGCTTGTTTATTTTTCCTTCGTAGTAATTGACAAATGCCTGATTAACCAATCGGTTTCCTCCAGGAGTTGGATAATCCCCTGAAAAATACCAATCTCCAGGACAGTTCGGAATTGCTTGATGAAGTCCCTCTAAAGACTGATATACAATCTGAACTTCCGCTTTTGTTCCTTCAGGCTTCAACATTTCTGCCATTTTTGCGGAAATTTCATCATCGGTAAATTGCTCATATATCCTCTTAACAGAATTTTTCATTTCATTCATTGGTAATTTCAATTGCTCCAAGCATTCTTTATATACCTCATCAATTATAAACTGCTTACCTTGTTCCTTCAATAATTCAATAGTAGCACGGAAAGCAATAAATTCACTCATTCGTGACATATCAATACCGTAGCAATCCGGATACCTAACTTGGGGGGAAGATGAAACAACCACAATTTTTTTGGGATTCAGTCTATCAAGCATTCTAATAATTGACTGCCTTAATGTTGTACCTCTAACAATACTGTCATCTATAACAACAAGATTATCTGAATCTTTAACAACCCCGTAAGTAACATCATAAACATGTGCAGCCAAATCATTACGCTCTGCTCCTTCGGCTATAAAAGTTCTCAACTTTATATCCTTAATTGCAATCTTTTCTCTATGGATACGTTTTGAAACAATCTTATACAGTTCTTTTTCGTAGTCAGGGTTATTCTTATCAAGTTGCATTATCTCATCAACCTTCGACTTAGCGAGCAAATCCTCCAACCCTTCTATCATTCCAAAGAAAGCAACTTCAGCTGTGTTAGGTATAAACGACAGAACTGTATTATCCAAATCAGAACCAACAGCTTCCATTACTTTTGGAGCAATATTGACACCTAATGATTTTCTTTCTTTATATATATCACTGTCACTACCACGGGAAAAATATATTCTTTCAAATGAGCATCTTTGGTTTTCTCCACAACCGAGAATATCATCAATTTCGACACTGCCATTTTTGCTGACTACAATAGCAGAACCAGGCATCAATTCTTTAACGCTATCTATGTCAACATTCATAACTGTTTGTATGACAGGTCGCTCTGAAGCAACGACAACTATTTCATCATCTTTATAGTAAAAGGCTGGACGAATACCGTTTTTATCTCTCAAAGCAAACATATCACCAGAACCTGTAATACCGCAAATAACAAAACCACCGTCCCATGTATCGGCATTTCCTTTTAGAATATTCTTTATTGAGATGTGGTTCTCTATTTCCTTTGCCAACTTGTCACCCTCAGGAATTACATTTTCATATTTACTTTTAATACGAAAATATTCATTGTCCAAAGCATTACCTAATTGCTCCAAGATAATGACTGTATCAGAATACAATCTTGGGTGCTGGCCTTGTGAAACTACCCTATCGAAAATTTCATCAACATTTGTCATATTAAAATTTCCGCATAACAATAAGTTTCTTGCTTTCCAGTTGCTTCTCCTCAGAAATGGATGTACATAAGCCATACCTGTTTTACCAGTAGTGCTATAGCGCAAGTGCCCCATATACAATTCACCGATATATGGTGCTGTTTCCATCTTTTCTCCACTATCCAAATGCAACCGAATAGCATTGCTTACCTTTGAAAATATCTCCTGAATAGCGCCGGAGCCTAGTTCCCGTTCCCTATTAATGTATTCACAACCTGGATTTGCATTTAATTTAACACACCCTATTCCTGCTGCTTCCTGACCACGGTTATGCTGCTTCTCCATCAAGAGATACAGTTTGTTCAGCCCATAAGAATAAGTACCGTATTTTTTATAATAGTAATCAAGTGGCTTCAATAATCTAATTAAAGCCACTCCGCATTCATGCTTAATTTGCTCCATTATACGATAAATCTAATATTATCTAATGAATAGTAGCTCTCTATACTTTGGCAATGGCCACATCTCATTATCAACCAAAAGTTCAAGTTTATCGATATGGTACCTGATTGTTTCCATACATGGCTTAACGCTATCGTGATATGCAATGGCTTTTTCTCGCTCGCACTCAATAACGTTTGCAACCTTCCTTGAATTAACCATATTCTTTACTGCATCTTTTATAACCACCATGTGCTTGGCTATTTTCTTGATAGTTTCTTTTTCCTGCTCTGCCATCTCTTTTCCTTCTTCACCGAAAATTGCTGTCATCTTCATAACATTATCAAGCAAAACAGACTGATATCGTGTTGCAACTGGTATAATGTGATTAATTGCCAAATCGCCCAAAACGCGGGATTCAATTTGGATTTTCTTAGTGTACATCTCCCACTTAACTTCATTGCGGGCACGCAACTCCACTTCGCTGAAGACACCAACTCTTTTAAACATTTCCACAGATGACGGAGACAGATATGAATCAAAGATTTTAGGAACGCATGATTCGCAGTCAAGCCCCCTTCTCTTTGCTTCTTCCTTCCACTCCTCACTATATCCATTGCCATCAAAGTGAATCATTTCATTTTCAACAAACAAACGCTTAATTTCAGATAATATAGCCGCTTCTTTTCCTTCTCCAGCCGCGATACGCTCATCAATTATCTTTTTAAACTCATTTAATTGATCTGCAACAACGGCATTTAATGCTATCATTGCCGATGCACAGTTTGCTGAAGAACCAATTGCCCTAAATTCAAATCTATTACCTGTGAAGGCAAATGGAGAAGTTCTATTTCTATCTGTATTATCGACAAGCAATTCTGGAATTTGAGTTACATTAGCCAACTTTAATCCCTCTTTATTTGCGAAATTAATTGTATCATCAAATTTTATACTTATCAATTTGTCTATAGCGTCTGAAATTTGCTGTCCAAGAAACATAGAAATAATTGCAGGAGGCGCTTCATTTGCACCAAGTCTATGCTCATTTGTTGCCGATGATATAGAAGCCTTAAGCAAGCCATTATGTTTGTTAACGGCAGCCATAACATTTGCCAAGAAAGTCATAAACTGCAGGTTATCTTTTGGTGATTTTCCTGGTGAGAAAAGCATTTCTCCTGTGTCAGTTCCAAGACTCCAATTATTGTGCTTACCAGAGCCATTAACTCCGTCAAACGGTTTCTCATGAAGCAGAACTTGAAAATTATGTTTATTGGCAACTTCACTGATTAATGACATTAACAATAAATTATGGTCATTTGCCAAATTCATTTCCTCAAATATAGGAGCAAGTTCAAACTGATTTGGTGCAACTTCATTATGACGCGTTTTTGCCGGGATACCCAACTTATGGCATTCAATTTCAAGATCAAGCATAAAGGCCTCAACTCGAGAAGGAATAGCACCAAAATAATGGTCCTCCAACTGCTGGTTTTTTGCACTCTCATGCCCCATTAAAGTTCGCCCAGTCATAACCAAATCCGGACGGGCAGCATATAAGGCCTTATCTACAAGAAAATATTCCTGCTCCCAACCAAGATACGAAATAATATGCTTAACGTTCTCATCAAACAAGCGAGCAACAGCAGTTCCAGCCTTGTCAACCGCATTAATAGACCTTAGCAGAGGAGTCTTGTAGTCAAGTGATTCTCCCGTATATGCAATAAAGATTGTTGGAATACACAATGTATGACCAACAATAAATGCAGGAGAAGAAATATCCCATGCAGAATAACCTCTTGCTTCAAAGGTATTTCGGATACCTCCATTAGGAAAACTTGAAGCATCTGGCTCTTGTTGAACAAGAAGTTTTCCTGAAAATTCCTCAATAACTCCGTCTTTGCCGTCATGCTCAATAAAACCATCATGCTTCTCAGCTGTACCGTCTGTCAATGGATGAAACCAGTGAGAATAGTGTCGTGCGCCATTTTCCATTGCCCACGCCTTCATTCCTGCGGCAACATTGTTTGCAAGTTCGCGATTCAATGATTTTTTGTTGTCAATAGCATCTACCAAAGCATCGTATGTTTTCTGATCCAAGTAGCGGTACATTTGCGTTCTGTTAAACACATACATTCCGTAATATTCAGAAGGACGCTCTTTCGGAATATCTACTGATACGGCTTTTCGTCCGTATGCTTCTTCTACAACTTTAAATCTTAATGTTGACATAATTCAGACAGTTATTTCGTTTAATCAATTCTTACAATTCCTTCAAATGAGATTTCAGCGGGACCTGTCATATAAACATGATTATCTTCCAACCACGCTATCTCCAAATCTCCTCCAGGAAGATGAACTGTGGCAGCCTTCTCACACAAGTCATTAACAACACCCGCAACAACAGCAGCACACGCCCCAGTTCCACAAGCAAGCGTTTCTCCACTTCCACGCTCCCACACTCTCATTTCCAATTCTCTTTTATTAAGCACTTTTACAAATTCAACATTTACCCCATCTGGGAAAATAGAATCTTCCCCTATTATTTTTCCAACAATCGGCAAATCAACCAAATAGGGGTTGCTACAAAAAATAACGCCGTGAGGATTTCCAATCGACACGGCTGTTATAGTATAATCTGTATTATTTACAGATATATTAAATTTTTTATTATCTACACTCTTTACAGGTATTTCAGTGGGTTCAAGGATCGGCTCACCCATATCAACGGTGACAGCATCAACTATATCTGCAAAATCCGTAAACAATTTCAGATTTTTAACTCCCGACAAAGTTTCCAGAGCAATATTCTTTTTATCAGTCAATCGCTTTTCATATACATATTTGCCAAGACAACGGGACGCATTGCCACACATCTTACCTTCTGAACCGTCAGCATTAAACATTCTCATTTTAAAATCAGCGATTTTTGACGGTAAGATAGCAACTAAGCCATCTGCCCCAACCCCCTTATGACGCTCACTAAGCCGACATGACAATGTGCCTAAATTTTCAGGCTCTGCATCCAGGCAATTGATAAGGATATAATCATTACCAGCCCCGTGCATTTTTGTGAACATCAAATCTTTCATACCTCTTTTCTTACTGCAAAGATATAAACAATTAAAAACGTACACAAATTATGATATTTAAAAAATATTATGATTTGCTATTCATTTTATTCAAGCCTGAACTCCTTTACTTTGCAATATCATAAAAAATAGTAGAGGAATTTTCTTCATTAAATAACGATGAGGCAAAACTTTTTATATCTTGTTTTCCAATAATTCGGTAATTGTCTATTTCTGAATTAATCATATCAGCATTGCCAAGCATTTCGTAGTATGCAATATTAGCAGCTCGCTCATCTATATTTATATTTGTAAACAAGCGATTAGACTCAAACTTGTTTGCATATTTTTCAACCTCATAATCAGTTACGGTATCTATCATTCGATTAATTTCTTCACAGATGGCATTATTAGCCTCTTCAAAGCCAACTCCAGGCAAAAGGGTTGCTTGCATTCGCAAGACTCCTGGTTCTACCTCTCCTGTTATTGACGCATCAATATTAGAAAACAAATACCCTTGTGATATGAATTTTTTAAAGAACCTTGACGACCTACCATTTGAAAGAATATCACTAATAAGATCAGATTCTATATACCCTTTTGAGAGTCTATCTGGCATGTGATATGCTTTAAAAATCATTCTATGCGGCACATTTCTGGCAACGAGCAATTCTCTTTTCTCTTTTTGCTCTGGCTCTTGTTCATGACAAGCAGGCTTTGAAATATGACGCTTTTCTATATCTCCAAAGCTCTTCTCTGCTAACCTAAAAACTTCATCAGAATCAATGTCCCCAACCACAGAAAGGATTGCATTTGAAGGACAATAAAATTTTTTGTACAAACTAAGGATATCAGACTTTTCTGCGTTCTCTATAGTTTGCACATCCAACCCTATTGTTGGCCATCGATAAGGATGAACCTTATACGCAAGTGCCCTCCAAAGATGAGTCATATCACCATAAGGAACATTAAGACATCTTTGCTTAAACTCCTCTGCCACAACACTCCTTTGGTTTTCAACACTCTCATCAGTCAATGAAAGGTTTACCATCCTATCTGCCTCAAGAATTAAGGCTGTTTCAATATTTTCAACAGGAAGGACCTCGTAATAGTTTGTTATATCATTGTTTGTCCAGGCATTATTCTCGCCTTTTGCCATCTGAACAACGGTGTCAAAGTATGGAGCAGATGGAGTTCCAGAAAACATCAAATGCTCCATTAGATGAGCAAACCCAGTATGCTTCGGGTCCTCATCTTTTGCTCCCACACAGTATAACAAATTTACTGCTGCCATTTTTGTGGTAGCCTCTCTATTATGCACTATGCGCAATCCGTTTTCTAATTGATGGCTATTAATTTCTATCATTATTACAAGATAATTGCCTTAATAATTTTAATATCCTCAATCGGTCTGTCGTTTGAATCTGTTTTTACTGTTTGAAGACTGTCAACAACCTCCATTCCACTGACGACCTCACCATAAACAGTATAACTGCCGTCGAGGAAAGGAGTTCCTCCATTCTCTGTATATTCCTTTTTTTGCTCTGGAGTAAAGTGGAAAAGATTAGATTTAACAGTGTCTTCCGTCTGCTTTATTAACTTCTCCTGCAATTCAGTTAAACCAGCAGAATTACGCTCTTTTCTCAAGCGGAAAATCTCATCTCTATTTTCGCTGCAAAGATCTTGGAAAACAGACTGTTTCTGTCTATTTTGAATTGATTTCTCCATCTGAATCAATTCCTGCTCATTATATTTCTTACCCGTTACAATATAGAATTGAGAACCAGAAGATTTCTTTTCTGGATTTACATTATCTCCAGTTCTTGCTGCAGCAATAGCTCCTCTCTTATGGAAAAGTTTCGGATAGACAAACTCAGCAGGAATTTCTTCCCCATGGTCCGAACTGCCAAGCATCTGACCCTTTGTTGCTGTTTTCGATGAGGGATCGCCTGTCTGAACCATAAACTCATTAATAACGCGATGGAAAAGCACCCCATCGTAAGCACCATCCTTTACATTGTTAATGAAATTCTCCTTATGACCTGGAGTCTCGTTATATAATTTAATATCTATATTTCCTAATGTTGTTTCCAAACGAACAACTGTCATATCATTTGCCATATTCTTTTGTTTAAAAGCACAAAGCATTAGCGGCAAGACAATAGCCAAAACCGCTAACGCTATAAATTTACTTATTTTTAAAATCATATTCCTTTTGGAAAAACTCTCTTATAGATTCTTCTAAAATTGTCATCCTTGTTGAGTTCCTCTACTCTTTCTGCATAATCTGCACCCCAAATGCTACTAAGCAAATCAGGAATATACTTATGCTCTCTATCTCTCTCAATTGCGGCTTTTATAAGGGTATCAATGCTCTCTGCATATTTGTCCTTATCAATAGCATGCAAATAGCGTGCAGTACTCACTACAAACTGACCGTTTCTGTCAACTTGAATGATGTTTTCTACCAGTTTAGGCATAATGTCATCGCAGTTGCCAATATTATTAGCAATATATTCATAGGTTGCCAATCCGTCTTCATCTTTCCGCAACTTTTTGAGTATTTCTTCGCTCATAACTTATTTTTTATTTCTTATTTTACAAAAGTAATGCAATTAAACCTAATCTAAAAGATTTAAACCTAAATAATTCGGATAAATATCATTTAAAATTTTCTTTCGTTAGATAGACGCCATTATCTGTTATATTGATAGTGCCGTTTTTTAGCAGATATCCCAAGGCTTTTTTGAAATCTTTTTTGCTACACTGGAAAACCATCTTAATATCATCTGGGTGTGACTTGTCGCACAATTTCATCTTCCCAGCATTGTCGTATAGATAGCCTTGTATCCGCTTTGCCAATTGGAAAACTCTTTCTCCACCAGATTCTCGAAAAGTAACATCAATCTTTCCATCTTCTCGCACTTGCTTTACATAACCATAAAGTTCATCCCCAGGACGTATCTGGTCAAAAATGTCATTATTGTAAACCATTCCCCAAAAAAGGTTGTCAACAATAACCTTATACCCCAAATCTGTTTTTTCAACAACGATCATCTTTACCTGGTCTCCGATTGTATATTTGGGAATCTTATTGCCTACAAACTTATTCAATTTGGTTGAACCAACAATTCTTTTTGTTGCATTGTCAATATAAGCATACACAATATAGTACTTTCCTTCCTCCATTGGCGACCTCTGCTCACGGAATGGGACAAGCAAATCTTTCATAACGCCCATTTCCATAAAGGCTCCTACCCTATTGACAGAAACCGTACGCAACATAGCAAACTCCCCTACTTGAATAAGAGGTCTGTCGGTTGTTGCAATCAAGCGCCCTTCTGAATCACGATATATAAAAACATCCAAACAATCACCTATTTCTGCATCTTCTGGCACGTAACGAACAGGCAAAAGGATTTCTCCATTTTCCTCACCATCAAGATATAAGCCAAAATCCACTCTTTTTACAACCTTGAGATTGTTGATTTTTCCAATTTTTATCATAACTTTACAATCTGAAATAAAGACTCAACGTAAACCGTTTTGTGAAACGTTGCTCTCTAACATTTAAACGTTACAAAGTTATGAAAAATTTGCAATTTAATCCCTATATTCTACTATTTGGGACATTACTTTTGATTTTAAATTCATGCGGGAACAAGACTGATAATACAACTGCTCATCAATGCGACAGTTTAAAATACAATATAATAGCCATTTCAGACTCTATAAAGGATGCAACAGGCAGCACTATTATTGTCAATGCAAATGTTGCTTTGCCTCTAAATGAAAGTGGAGATAAAGACATCTCTTCTGTTTACAACAAATATTTGCTTAATTTAAAAAATGATTCCATTACAGGTGAAAATGCAGTTATTACTTATGTGAAAAAAATTCTTGACTTTTATAAAACCCCTGCTGAGAATATCCCTTCAGAACTTGAAGATGAAACAGAAAAGGTTTCAAAGTATGAAATAAACCATAACATTACACCTATCTTCAATAGTTGCAATATTTTCTGCGTTATGAAAAATACGAATATGAAAAAAGACGGTAATTCAACTATAGAAACCAATAATTATTTTTCATTCAACACTTCAAATTGTAGCCGAATTAACATAATGGATATCATCAAAGATGAATATTCTACAGACATTAACAATCTGCTAAAAGAAAGACTTATGCAGCAGGAAGGCGTTACGAACCAATCACAACTAATTGACCTTGGCTATTTCAATATCGACAACCTTTCAATTAACAACAATTTCTTTTTCAAAGACAACAAAATCGTTTTCGCTTACGAGCCTTATGAAATTGCTTGCTTGCAAGTTGGCGAAGTTTGCATTGCTTTGGAGATTGACGAACTAACTCCATACATTAAAGAAAATTCCATTTTATCTAAACTAAACGCAAATGATTAATACTATTCTAAAATATTTTTGTGACTTAACAGACAATCAAATACGCCAATATACAGAACTTGGCAAACTTTATCCTGAGTGGAATGACAAAATCAATGTAATTTCGAGAAAAGACATTGAGAATTTATACGTAAATCATATTCTCCATTCTCTATCAATTGCTAAATTCACAAACTTCAAAGACGGGTCAACCATTCTCGATATAGGGACAGGTGGCGGTTTCCCAGGTATTCCATTGGCTATAAAATTCCCTAATGTTTCATTCCATCTGGTTGACAGAACTGGCAAAAAAATTTTGGTTGCTAAAAACATAGCAGAAACAATAGGTCTTAAGAATGTTACGTTCCATCACGGTGATGTTGCCGAGGTAAAGGATAAATATGATTTTGTTGTCTCTCGTGCCGTTATGGAGTTAGACGGACTGATAAAACTAATAAAAAAGAACGTTAAGAAGGAATGCATTAATGGACTACCAAACGGCTTAATTTGCCTAAAAGGTGGAGAATTGGAGAAGGAAACATCAAAAACCACTTATCCAAAAATGATTGAAAGCATTTCAACCTATTTCGATGAAGAATTTTTTGAAACAAAGAAAATTGTTTACGTTCAATTATAATTTATTATGAATGTCAAGACTTTAGTATTCAATCCTTTTCAGGAAAACACATATATAGTTTGGTCAAAGAGCGGAGAATGTGCTATTATTGACCCTGGTATGATGTATCGCAACGAATACCAAGCCATTTCTGCATTTATCGAAGAGAAAGGGTTAACTCCCACCCACCTGCTGAATACTCACATGCACATAGACCACGTTGCCGGCAATGAATATATCTGCAATAAGTATGGGCTTGTCGCCGAAGGTAATATAGAAGACAATTTTCTGGCAGAAAGGGTGAAAGAGCAAGCACAAATGTTTGGCGTTCCATATAGCGGAAACAATGTTACAATTGGAAAAAACCTTTCAGAAAACGATATTATAAAAATCGGTGATGAATCGCTAAAAGTTATCGAAATTCCAGGACACTCAAAAGGTCACATTGCCTTCTACTCTGAAAAAGACGGTTTTATTTTTACCGGTGACGCTCTCTTTCAACTAAGCATCGGGCGAACTGACCTGCCAACCGGCAACTACAACCAACTGCTCACAAGCATTGATACAAAATTAATGACATTGCCTGATGAAACAGTTGTCTATCCCGGACACGGCAATAAAACGACTATAGGATTTGAACGCGAACACAATCCGTACATAATCTAACAGACATACACACCAAACACTAAAAAAATATATACATATTTGAGTTATTCCAATGAAAATTTTTAAGAATTTATCTTGGATTTTCCAAATAAATAAAGCCTAACTTCTATATTTTTGAAGATTAGGCTTTGTATTTTACACCTTAAAGGATAGTATTTATCTGGATAAAAAGAATCTTCAAATTAATTGTCGATGTCAATCAGTTTGAAATTTTTATCGAATGTCAACTCTATGCCATTTGACAAATCAACGCCATACTCTTTTCTATCCCTGTCTATCTTTATAATTCTCATTCCTGGATAATTTGAACTTACGTAAGATTTTATTTTATTAGGAACTATCGCATTTGGAACAAACGATGATTTGCAATCAATATCTTCCCATTCTCCATTTCTGTCAAACTCAATATTGTTGCCATTAGAGAATATAACGTCATAATTTTTACCTATCAAATCTCTATCTTCCTTAACAAGGACAACCTTATCTCCTCTAAAATGTTTTTTAACGAATTGCTGCGCCTTTACTGGGAGTTCCTTAACAGTTATAACTTTATCGTTATCAGCACATGCTGACGCAAATCCTACTGTTATCAATGCGAGCACTATGGCTAAATTTCTTAGAACGTTTTTCATTTTCATTTGATGTTTTATATTTATATATCATTCATAAAACAATAACTTCAATGCTAATGTTTATCAAACATCGCAAATTTAAACTTTTTTAGCCAAGTCAGTTCTTACATTATTCAAACTATACAAAAAATTCAAGCAACTTATCCGACAACTCTTTCTGTAACTTAAAATCCGGCTGGTAATACCTGTCGCTAAGTTGCCCAAGAAAATCAAGCTTTTGCGCCGGTACTATAACAGGCCCCCTAAGAACCGTCAAGACGAACGGAGAACAATCATCTATAATTTCTTCTTTACTTTCCTTTAGGAATAATTTGCAGTCAACAGTATTCATCAAAAATAACTCACAATCGATACCTACTTGATGTACGAAAACCACCTTTTCGCCGACCTGCGGCAAATCAAGTTCCCACGGCGGGAAACCTCCCCAACGAAAATGCGCATAACCATTATTCCAAATACTCTTGTTAAATTTCTCCCACTCCTCATCATCAAATAGTTTTATCCTCAAACGCGAATCTATAGGTTCTTTACTTTTAACAAACACCCTTATATGCAAACGGTCGCTATAAGGAGCCCACTCTTTTTTCTCACTAATTTCTGCAACAAGCGAGTCCTGCCAGCCCATATCAAGCAGCGCCGCAATAGCAGTATTTTGAGTTCTCGGAATATAACCAAGTATATAATCAAAATCGAAATTCTCAGGGTCGCCATCAAAATCATCAATAAGAGCAACTGCAACAGCATTAATATCATGTGGATTGCCCTTTTCCCTAACAAGTGCTATCTTAGTTCCTACTTCCAACTCTTCCCAAACATCATCAATATCATGGAAACTAATGCCTGCAACGGGGCACTCCAAAATAACTCGCCACTTATAAATTGGTTGCGACTCAATAGGAATCGAAAAACCTCTTTCTCTCCTTTCCATAAGAAACGCTTTATAAAATTAAATGTAATATAAAAATCGATACTAAAAATCTTGCTTGCCTTTGTGTTTATTCTTTCTTGTATATAATTTCTTAGATTTATGAACCTTGTAAAAAGAATGAAAGCCAGGACCAAATAATTCCTTTTCAGACTCTCTGCTACCTTTCTTTACAGCGGTTATGAATGTTTCAAAATTAATGGATTTATTGTTGTTTTTCTTTTTCATGACGGTAATGTTTTTCATAAAAGAAAAGAGTGCTACATAAACACTCTTCATATAATTTAAATTTTATTCAGCCCTAAATATCCAGGAATCAATATTGTTAGCAAGAAGTTTCTCGTGCTCTTTCTCCACGTCATCAAATGAATCTGAAGAAGCAGAACTTACTTTATAGAAATTCCCATATTTCTCCATCATCACGAGATTTTCAAGAGAAGATTCTTCAATGAATTTTTTCGCTTGCCTTTCTGTTCTAAATGAAGCAACTATCAAATGATATTTCTTTTGACCTTCTGGTTCAACTGTCTCCTCAACAGTTTTTTCCTCAATAGTTTCTTTTTTCTCAACCTCAGTAACAACGGGGTCTATATTTGATTTTGAAATAGTCACTGTTGGAACTATCGCTGCTGTATCCGGAGTATTCTCCACAACAATCGGCGTTGACAATACAAACGACAACACAATTAAAATGGCCACCGTTGCAACAACCCTAAATATATTTTTATTTATTGGAATATAAATAATGTCATTTCTTTTGGATTTTTCCGCATTATGCTCAACGGCATCAACAGACTGCTCTTCTTGCATCGGTTTTGTTAGATTCAACAAAGTCAAACCGTAATAGTCACCAAAGAAATTATTCAAAGCCGAAGGCTCAAAAGTGATTACTGAATCTGCTTCCTTAAACCTACCAAGATTGCCAAAATCCATTTCGCCAAATTCCGACAACTGCGCCTTTAATGCTGAGACTTCCTCAGCAATAATCGAAATAGCCTTATCGTAAGAAATCTGATTCTTTCTCATTAAGGATGTTGCCAGCATACCATCATTATGAGTGATTGCACCATTAAACGCTATTTGCTTTACCGGCGGAATTATCGTTCCCGCTTCAGTCAAAACAGCGTTTTCCTTGTGTACAATAAATGCACCAAAGTTAGGCAAAACGACGCAATCATTACGCCGCAACAAATACTCAATATGTCGGATTATTGCTAACATCAACACAAAATTACAAATTTTTCACAGAAAGAGCAAACTCTATTTTGCTTTTTTCTTAAAAAATTTTGCAACCAATTCTCTATCAGCGCCAAGTAAAATTGCTTCCCTCGCATATTTTTCAGCATCATCGAATCTATACTGCTTTTCTGCCAATGCTGCCTTCAATACATATAAGTCTGGATTTGCCGGCTCAACCTTCTGCGCCTCCATTAAATCAGCTCCTGCCTCCGGCAACTGTCCTGTCTCAATATAGCATTCTGCACGACTCAAATATGTTTCAGGACGATTTTCCTTCTTTATCACTTCCGAATAAAACTCGATAGCCTTTACATAATCATTTTTTATTTTGTAAAGCAAAGCCATTCCCCTTTTGGCATCAACATACTCCTTATTTATTTTAAGAGCCTCCTCAAAATCACCTTTTGCAATTTCAAATTCACCAAAGCCCAATGCAAGCATTCCGTGGTAATATTTTGCATCTAAATCTGTCTTGTCTAAAGCCAAAATACGGTCATAGTCATAATATGCATTTTCCAGACTGTCCATTTCAAGATAGAGCAATGCCCTATTTCTTAAAATAGCCACCGCATTAGGCGTTATCGCCAAAGCATTCTTATAATCTTTTAATGCCTCATCCAATTTACCCATATTACGGTGAACTGTACCCAAATTTGACAAAAGGATAAAATTGCTTGGATTTCCAGGTCTTTGCTTAAGGGCTGAGAGCAATGACTTTTCTGCCATAACCCAATTTTGCTTTTCGATATAGCGGTCTATCGAATCAATACAATTTTCATAAGATTGACCTCTCAAGGGTATTGAGAATGAAACAATCATAACTATTATTAATAAATATCTGTTCATAGAAATCAACAAAGTTTAATGACCTGAGAATATTGTTTTAAATCCTACCAACCTATCATACCTTTCTGTACGGCGCTTATTATATACCAAACAGTTGTATTCATTCACTGTCTGATAAAAATCCCCTTCTATAAGACCCGTTTGCGGAATATTGCTACCTTTAGGCATCCATAGATATTGATAGTTATAAGCACCCATCTTCAAAAAAATATCCACCTCATATCTTTGCTCATTATGATTATAATGCATTATATTAGATAAGTCACAGTTATTTTGAGTAAACTCTCCTGAGACATAGACATTTCCGTCATCAATATATGGCATCTCAAGAGAAAAATGGACGACCATATAATCAGCATCTGTATTACTGTCATAGACATCACTTTGCCTGATTGTAAAACGTCCGTACTGTGTACGGTCATAGATGTATGGCTCATACACTCGTGGCTCGTCAATCTTCAAAATAGCATGGTAATATGGAGGGTTGTAAGTATAATTGTATATTCCCATTCCATAATAATTCGTTGTTACCATTTCAAAGCGACGAAACTCATTACCTGCCTTAAATATAAGGCTCCTATTATGTTCAAAAAAAGCACGATTTCCTGCAACGCGTTGAGGATGAGAAACAAAAGCGCTGTTATCATACCTCATATTTTGCAATACACGGATTTTTAAATCTGTGTATAAATTGTCAACCTCATAATCACGGCAATCTACTTCAATCGAAACCTGCTGATGCTTGTCATTATAGTCAATATCAGTTCTTGATGTAACTGACGGAATAACACTAACATAATCTTCATACAAAGAGAACCTTGTCTGCAAGCAAATGCTGTCTGGATTATTTTCCGGATAGACTTTAAGCAAATAATTACCCGACAATTTCAATTTCAAATCCTCATTAGGCAACTGTATGGAATAATGGACATAATTGGCGAGCGTAGCGGAAGAATAAGCATAATTGCTAACATCAGCCTCATTAAAGCCATCAACATATTCTGATTCGACCAATTGAGAAGGCTTCCAATCCGCATCACAATGGACAACCGAATATCGCAAATATTCTGCTTCTGGATTCAACTGGTCAAACGAAACATTTATTCTATCACGGCTATTAAGCAAAACTACTGGCGGCGCATAATCGTTGCCCACCACAGCCGTCTTTAAAGATTTAAACGACTTGTCGAAAATCATTGTCTCCGTATTTACTTGGGAGTAAGCAAAAAATACGCAAAACAATAATAAAAATGAAATTATTCTTCTTATCATAAACTACCATTTTATTGGTGATTTGCCATGACTGACAAGATACTCATTCGCCTTAGAGAAATGATGATTTCCAAAAAAGCCACGATAAGCAGACAGTGGAGACGGATGTGGAGAGGTAAGCACAAGATGCTTTGACTTATCTATAAAGGCTCCCTTTTTAATAGCATAAGAGCCCCACAGCATAAACACAAGATTTTCTCGATGCTCCGCCAACAAAGAAATAGCCCTATCGGTAAATTCCTCCCAACCTTTCCCCTGATGAGAAGCCGCCTGATGTGCTCTTACCGTAAGTGTTGAGTTTAATAATAGAACACCCTGCTCTGCCCACCGAGACAAATCTCCATTTGCAGGCATATCGGCACCTATATCCTCTTTTATCTCTTTGAAAATATTTATCAGCGACGGTGGGCAATCAACACCAGGATTGACAGAAAAGCACAAACCGTTAGCCTGATTAACTCCGTGATACGGGTCCTGACCAAGGATAACCACTTTAACATCATTAAACGGCGTTGCGTCAAAAGCGGCGAAAATTTTATTTCCTGGTGGAAAAATTGTTATTCCTGATGAGTACTCCTTTTTGACAAAAGAGGTTAGACTTTTAAAGTAGTCCTTCTCAAACTCATCAGCCAAAACATTCTTCCAACTTTTTTCTATTCTAACTTCCATCAACTTCAATTTATTTGCAAAGGTAATAAATGTTTCTATTTATCTACAGCACTAACTTCAAACCATCGTATGCAAGAAAAACATTATCCGGCAAAATTTTTGAAGTCTGCTCATGAAGACCTATTCCATGACTTGCATGTATCAGGTACGCCTTTTTAGGTTTAATCCGCGCTATTACTTCCAACGATTCCTCCAGACTGAAATGAGAAATGTGCTTTTCCATTCTCAACGCATTAATAATCAGCACGTCTAAGCCTTGCAACTTGAGATATGTCTCTTCTGGAATGAAGTTACAATCTGTAATATAAGCCATTTTCCCAAACCTATATCCGAAAATTTCCAATTTATAATGAAAAACCGGCAATGGCAGAACTTTTATGCCAAAAACATCAAATTCACTATTATCCAACTTGTTAAGTTTAAATTTAGGAATTCCTGGATACTTTAAACCCGCAAAACAATAAGGAAGTCTTTCCTTAAGACCTGAAATGACACGACTTTGAGCATAAATATTAAATTCTCTGCTTAGACAGTACGGCCTTAAATCCTCCACTCCGCCAACATGGTCAAAATGTATATGCGTAAGCAAAAGTGCGTCAAGTTTTTTATTCTTGCACCTCAATATCTGCTGTCTGAAATCCGGACCGCAATCTATTAATATATTAACACCAGACTCCCGCACAATTGCTGAAGTACGTAAGCGATTGTCACGGGCATCCTCCGACTTGCACACATCACAATCGCACCCTATCTGAGGCACTCCTGTTGATGTTCCTGTTCCCAAAAATTCAATTTCCATAGTTATCTTCTGAACTTCTGCAATATGCCATTTTCAAATATCATATATGCCCCATTGTCATAACTCCACCGCTCATACAATCCTCCATGAGTAGTGGCTCGATCGATGTTATTAGGTTTTCCCAAAGATAGCGAGCACTCCTCTTTGGTCATTCCTAATTTAACTCTGCCATTTGTTATAAGTTTCCAGTTTTCATCAGTAATATGCTTATAATCCTGCCTTATATCAGAAAACGAGAACAACTTATCAAATGTTGTATTCTTAATAGAAGACACATTAGAAGACATTGACACATAATATACAGCATTTTTGTACTTAAAGTAAACATGGAATGGATAAACCATATCACCAGCGGCAACATCAACGATATCAACGGCAACAAACTTGACACCATTTACCTTTTTATGACTGCTATTATACCAAAACGGTGTCTTTATGTAAAAGGTTTGTCCTGCAAGTTTCTTCCCCATTTCGGCAATATAATCCATATCAATAACAAATGGCACTACATATTCCGGACGCTGCTTTTCAAGTTCTGCTATATCTTTACCTGTATTATATTTGTAAATGTTTTTTGCATCACTAAATGAAATAACAACCACTTCTGAATTATCAAAATGAGTATCATATTTATATCCTATATATGACACTACAGTACCTTTTAGACTAAGAGAAGAAGCGTCATAACTATCCGACGGTTCTAAAATCAATCGAAAATTATCATCACTAACAATAAATTTTTTTCCAGGCTTCCATTCTATGAACTTTTCTGGCTTTATGGAATCTAAAAACACTTCTTCTGCCGTCTGCCTGTCAGCCTTTACCCTTTCTACATCTTTTTCTGATATTTTTCCTGTATTCTCAATGCCGGTAAAACATCCATACTGTGATAAAAGTAATATAATAATTCCAAAAATAACTTTTTTCATAAGCACAATATCTATTCTATCTGCAAATATACTAATCAAAGTAGAGAAAATTTGCTAAATTTGCAATAAAATTAAAGTATAATGACAGACATATTTGACAAGGAGCATCTTTGGCATCCATATACATCAACGATTAATCCACTTCCAACATATACAGTCGAAAGTGCTAAAGGCGTAACTATCAAGTTGAATGATGGCACAGAACTTATTGACGGAATGTCATCATGGTGGGCTGCCGTCCACGGATATAACAATTCCGTACTTAATGAAGCGGCTATCAAACAACTAAAAAAAATGTCACATATAATGTTTGGTGGCTTCACTCATCAACCGGCTATTGAACTTGGCAAACTGCTACTTTCTATTTTGCCTCCAAATATGAACAACATCTTCTACGCAGACTCTGGCTCTGTTGCTGTTGAGGTTGCTATGAAAATGGCAATTCAGGCGTCTCTTAGCAAATATAAAAATCTAAAGAAAACTAACTTTGTTACAATTCGCACTGGTTACCATGGAGATACATGGAATGCAATGTCGGTTTGCGACCCTGTAACAGGTATGCACGGCCTCTTCGGCCCTGCCTTGACCGCTCGATACTTTGCCCCTTCTCCCACTTGCAAATTTTATGACAACTGGGACGAGACTTGCACTAAAGAGTTAGAAGATATAATAAAAAAAGAACACGACAATATCGCAGGTATGATTCTTGAACCTATCGTTCAAGGTGCAGGGGGTATGCGCTTTTATCACCCAAACTTTCTTAAAGTTGCAAGGGAACTATGCGATAAATATAATATCTATCTGATTTTTGACGAAATAGCAACAGGTTTTGGAAGAACTGGCAAACTGTTTGCCTGGGAGCATGCTGGAGTTATGCCTGATATTATGTGCATAGGCAAAGCATTGACTGGCGGATACCTGACAATGAGTGCCGTTGCCACAACAAAAGACGTTGCTGATACAATATCCGAGGGAGATGCTGGGGTTCTTATGCATGGACCTACATTTATGGGAAATCCTCTTGCTTGCTCTATCGCTATCGCTTCCGTTAAATTACTTTTGGAATCGGGTTGGCAAGAAAAAGTAAAGCACATCGAATCGCTGCTAAAAGAGCAAATGGAAATCGCCAAGACTTTTGACAATGTTAATGAAGTTCGAGTTCTTGGTGCAATCGGCGTGCTGGAAATGAAAGAAAGCGTTGACGTAGGCGAATTCCAAAAACTATGCGTAAAAGAAGGCATCTGGGTTAGACCTTTTGGCAAATTGGTATATATTATGCCTCCGTTTATCATAACCGACGAAGAACTGACATTCCTCGTTGAAAAACTATTGAAAATTATTAAGTTGTTATGATCGACCGTTTTGATAGTTTTATAGCAAAAGCAAAATATGATGGTCGCTTTCGTTCTATCCCAAACAATAGTCAAAATTTAATTGACCTTTGTAGCAACGATTATCTTGCCATTGATGCCAACGACTTACTAAGAACCGAGTTCTACAACCAATTGGAACCAGACGACCTTGTTATGTCGTCATGCGCATCAAGATTGCTTTCTCGCCATCAAAAAGAATTTTTTGAACTCGAGAACCTTTTGTCGTCGCTATACTCTAAAGAAGTACTGCTATACAATAGCGGCTATCACGCAAACACTGGAACTGTTTCCGCAATTGCAGGAAACGACTCTCTAATAATTGCCGACAAACTTGTTCACGCAAGCATTATCGACGGATTAATTTTAGGCAAGACAAATTTCAAGAGATTCAAGCATAACGATTTATCGCATTTGCTAAAACTCATTGAAGATAATTACAACAAATACGAAGACATCTTTGTAATTGTTGAGTCTATTTACAGCATGGACGGTGATATATGCGATTTGAAGAAACTCACCGAAATAAAGAAACAATATCCTAACGTTTTTCTATATGTTGATGAGGCTCATGGGTTTGGCGTTAGAGGAAACAGAGGCTTAGGGCTATGCGAAGAAACTGGCACTATAAATGATATTGATATTATCGTTGGAACTTTAGGTAAGGCCATTGCTTCATACGGTGCTTTTGTCGCCACTAATGAAACGTTTAAGAACTATCTCATAAACAAATCCCGAAGTTTTATATTTTCTACTGCAATCCCTCCTATTTCTTGCAAATGGAGCAAATTTGTTATAGAAAAAATGATTGGGATGACAAAGGAAAGACAAAACCTATTAAAGGTTAGTGAAATATTAAACAGTAATTTAGAGGAAATAAATGGCAACATACGCAGCAATTCGCAAATAGTGCCTCTAATGGCAGGAAGCAACGATAGAGCCATTGGAATTTCCAACAGACTTAAAGAAAAAGGTTATTTGTCATTACCGATAAGGAAGCCAACTGTTCCAGAAGGTCTCGAACGTGTTAGATTAAGCATTAACGCTACATTTACAGAAGAAATGGCTTATAAACTTTTATCAGACATCAAACAAATTTTATGAACTATAAATTTATAAATAAAGATATTGACAACAATGCTATATTGTTCTTTGCTGGTTGGGGCATGGATAAAAATCCTTTCCTGTGGGCAAAGAACTTGCCATTGGATTTTATCGTTATTTATGATTACTCCAACTTTGAGTTGGAGTTAGACTTGTCTCGCTACAAAAACATATATGTTTTTGCCTGGTCATTCGGCGTATATGCTGCATCGAAATGGATGGCAACATCAGAAAGACCCATTCTATCAGTCGCTATTAATGGAACGCCAAAACCAATTGACAACAATTATGGGATTCCTGTAAAAATCTTTAAAGGGACCTTGGACAATCTTTCCGAAATGTCTCTACAAAAATTTAACAAACGCATGTGCGGCTTGACTAATTTAAAGGTTTTCAATGCCAACAAGCCAAATCGGAGTATTGCTTCTCTTAAAAACGAATTAGTCGCCATGGATGAAGCAAACAAGCAAAATACGGAACCATATAACAATTGGGACAAGGTTTTCATTTCTGGCAAAGACTATATTTTCCCTACCGAAAACCAAAAACGATTCTGGAACGAGACAAATGCTGTAACAATTGACTTGGAAGATGATTTCCATTTTCCAAATGATTTTAAAACTATTATTGAATCTTGCTTTATTGACAAAGAATCTGTCAAACAAAAATTTGAAAACAGTTTCAAAAAATATGATGACTATGCCATTGGTCAAAACAAAATAGCAGAAGAACTGATGATAAAATGGCAAAAGTATCCAATAAAGAAAGATTCTACTGTTTTAGAAATTGGCTGCGGAACTGGATTATTTTCAAAGAAATATTCAGGGATAATCATGCCAAAGAAAATATATCTTAACGACATTGCATCTATCCCTGACTCTGTTTTGCCTAAAACATATAATTATGAAAAAATTGAAGGCGATGCAGAAACTTGCGAATTGCCGGATAACGTAGATTATATTGTCTCAACATCAGCCATGCAATGGTTTGAAAATCCGTCATGCTTTATAAAAAAGACATTCAGTATTCTGAACGATAACGGTTTCCTTGTTATTTCAACTCTTGGCAACCAAAATATGATAGAGTTGAGAAACTTTTTCAAATCTTCGCTAAACTACACCAATTCCGAGAATTGGAGAAAGATGGCAGAAGATGCCGGATACACTGAAATAGAAGTGTCAGAAGAATGCATTAAAATATATTATAATTCCATACACGATCTTCTAAAAGGGCTTAAGAGCACTGGCGTAAACGCTTTAAAATCGGCAGGTTCTTTAAATAAAACAACGCTTTTAAGAATGGAAAAAGATATGCCGAAAGAAAACGGCAAATATTTTATATCATTCAATCCTATATACATAATTGCTAAAAAGTAAGAAAATGAAAGAAACAATATTTATTAGCGGCATAGGCACTAACGTTGGCAAAAGTTATGCTACAGGGTGGTTCGCTAACGAACTATCCAAGCAAGGCAAATCAGTCATAACACTCAAAATGATTCAGACTGGAAACGAAGGGTATTCTGAAGACATCGAAATACACCGCAAATTAATGGGATTGCCGATTCTTGAAATAGACAAGAAATTCATAACTGCACCAATTATAATGACTTATCCAGCCTCTCCGCATCTTGCAGCGAAAATCGACAATTGCAATATTGACCTTTCAAAAATAGAAAAATCGCAAGAGGCTCTATATAAAGAATATGACATTATTCTAATGGAAGGCGCAGGAGGTATTATGGTTCCTATTACAGAAGACTATCTGACAATTGACTACATCAAAGATAGGAACATTCCAATGGCTCTTGTTACAAACGGCCAGTTAGGCTCTATAAACCACACCCTGCTATCTTTAGAAGCAATTAAAAATAGAAATATAAAACTAAAATACGTTATCTACAATTCTTTTTTCGACGAAGACAAAACTATCGCAAAAGAGACATTGAAATATTTAGAAAACAAAATCAAAAACGACTTTGAAGATAGCAGTTTTCTGGTAATGTAAAATAACAACTATGGTTTTGACAAAAGATTATACAATATCAATAACAAAAGAATTAATAGCAAAACTACCACGGGTACAATTTAAAGGAAAAATTAGAGTAATTGACTCCGACGAGACTATGGAAGAAGCCATATCCACACTCAGACAGTCAAATATTCTTGGGTTTGACACAGAGTCAAAACCCGTTTTTAGAAAAGGAACAAAAACCCATGTTTCGCTTATTCAAATTTCAGCAGGTGACACATGCTTTTTGTTTCGAGTAAGGATGATTAACAACATTTCCCCACTAAAGGAAATTCTTGAAAATAAAGACATTGTAAAAGTTGGACTATCAATACACGACGATTTTCACACATTGTCGAACAACTACAATTTTAAGCCTAAAGGCTTTATAGATCTTCAAAATATCGTCTCTAAACACAAGATTTCGAATATGAGTTTGCAGAAACTTTACGCAATTCTTTTTGATGAGCGTATTTCAAAAAGTCAACAACTATCTAACTGGGATGCCGTTGAACTTACCAGACCTCAAATGTCGTACGCGGCAATAGATGCCTGGGCTTGTGTCAAAATTTTTGAGAGACTAAAAACATTCAACCCAGACGAGTCAAAGTATAAAACTCCCATAACTGAAACAGAATGAAGTTAAAAAAATCAATATTATTACCAGCAGCACTTTTAATTTACACCTTGGTACTGGCATATTTAGGACGCGACATGATTGAAAATGGCGGCAAAATAGAATACCTTGCAACACTGGGTATTTCTTTGCTGATTATTGTTTTGCTGCATATCGTTCTTAAGAAAAAAGAAAAAACCAAAGATAAAAACAACAAGAACATACAACAAAACAAAAACAATATGGAAAAATAATCATATTATTTTTCCATATTAAACCAATTATTTGTACATTTGTTGACTAACAGAAATTTAATGCAATTAACTTAAATAGAATATATCTATGGATAACGAATTACTCAAACAGGTGACTGAAAAAGCCAATAAATGGCTTACACCTGAATATGACGAAGAAACAAGGGCAGCCGTACAGGCTATGTTAGACAACGAAGACAAAACAGACCTAATCGAATCATTCTACAAAGATCTCGAGTTTGGTACTGGCGGTTTGCGTGGCATAATGGGAGCTGGAAGCAACAGAATGAACATATACACTGTTGGTGCTGCGACTCAAGGCCTTTCAAACTATTTAAAAGTTGCTTTTTCAGACCTTCCTGAAATTAAAGTAGTTGTTGGGCACGATGTTAGAAACAATAGTCGCAAATTTGCCGAGATAGTTGCTGATATTTTCTCAGCAAACGGCATCAAAGTATATTTATTTGACTCTTGCCGCCCTACTCCGGAAATGTCATTTGCTATCCGTCACCTCGGTTGCCAAAGTGGTGTTATAATTACTGCTTCTCACAACCCGAAAGAATATAACGGCTACAAAGCATACTGGAACGATGGCGCTCAAATGATCGCGCCTCACGACGTTAACACAATCAAATATGTTAACGAAGTTAAAAGTGTGTCAGAAATCAAATTCCAAGGAGACAAATCTAAAATAGAAATTATAGGAGAAGAAATCGACAATATTTACCTCGATAAAATCAAATCATTGTCACTTAGCCCTGACGCTATCAAAAAGCACAGTGATATGAAGATTGTATATACTCCTATCCACGGAACAGGCATTAAACTTATCCCAAAATCTTTGAAGAACTTCGGATTCACAAACATTATAGGCGTTCCAGAACAAGAGGTTGAAAGTGGAGATTTTCCAACAGTTGAATCGCCAAACCCAGAAGAACCGTCTGCTATGGCTATGGGTATCCAAAAAGCAAAAGAAACTGGTGCTGATATTGTTATGGCTTCTGACCCAGACGCCGACAGAATTGGCTTGGTTATTCGTGACAACAACGGCGAATATGTTTTGATTAACGGAAACCAAATTCAAATCATTTTCCTTTACTACCTAATTACACGAAATGCAGAACTTGGCAAACTTACAGGCAACGAATATATTGTCAAGACTATCGTAACAACTGAAACAATCAAAAAAATCGCTGACGCAAATAACATTAAAATGTATGATTGCTTCACAGGTTTCAAATGGATTGCAAACGTCATGCGCGAAAATGAAGGCAAAGCTCGCTATCTTGGCGGAGGTGAAGAAAGTTACGGTTTCCTTGCGCAAGATTTCGTTCGCGACAAAGACTCAGTTTCTGCCATTTCTCTAATGGCTGAAATTGCCGCTTGGGCAAAGGAAAAAGGTATGAACATGGCTGAAATGGTTCAAAATATCTATATGACATACGGCTTCTCTCGCGAGAAAGGAATATCTTTAGTTAGAAAAGGAAAGACTGGTGCAGAAGAGATTATCGAAATCATGAAGCAATTCAGAAGCAATCCGCCTAAAGAAATTGCTGGTTCTACTGTTGTCAAAATTAAAGACTATCTATCATTAGAAGAAAAAGACATTACAACCGGCAATGTGACAAAATTGGAAATGCCAGCAACTTCTAACGTTCTTCAATTCTTCACAAGCGATGGAACAAAAGTTTCTGTTAGACCTTCTGGTACAGAACCTAAAATTAAATTCTATATTGAAGTACATGATAAATTGGAAAGTGCTGACCAATATCAAGCTGTTCAAGACAGAGCAGACGCTAAGATTGAACAAATCAAAAAAGATCTCGGCATCTAATATTCCATTACATATACTAAACCGCTGATGGGTTGCGTCAAGAATTTTGGCGCAACCCATCATTTTATCTCAAAATCCACAAATAAACGCTAATGTTCGGACATGCTTTAAATCAAAATAGAAAATCTTAATTTTTCACAAAAAAAATGGAAGCATCGAAAGATGCTTCCATTTTGTGGGCGTTGACGGATTCGAACCGCCGACCCTCTGCTTGTAAGGCAGATGCTCTAAACCAGCTGAGCTAA
>UQLZ01000033.1 GCA_900541935.1 uncultured Prevotellaceae bacterium
GTCTCTTTCATTTTCTGTTACTTTTTAGTGTAACGCTATGGCAGGACTAGACAGTATATGAATTTAAGTTATTGTCAATGGGTGGCTTTTGCCACCCGATTTTTTTTTATACGTTCATGCTCTGCCTTATATGTTCCAATGTGCGCTCGGCAATGGGTCGTGTTTCCTCCGTCCAAAGGTCATAGTCATGTACGGATATTCCCACACTCTGCAAGTCACGGATATAGCCGGACACATAATCTCCTGTAGGGAGGTAAACGAACTGCATCCATGCGTCCCTGCTGTCTGTCAATATAAAATAGTATTTCATGTTCTTTCTTTTTTATGGGTTATCTGTTTCGGGTGTGGGCGGTATTGTGTACCGCCACACCTTTAGTATTCTTTCATTTCGGCAATGGGGGTATATTTTCTGAGCCATTCCACCACATGCACCATGTTGTATTCGGAAGTAATGACTGCCGTATGTTCGTTTATCGGGGTCATTCTTGTACTTTCGTAGCTCTCTATCCACTCCTTTAGTGTTGCCACATCACAAGTATCGGTACACATCATATCCAAAATTCTGATAGGGTCGCTGAATGTCACAATCAAAGTATCATAGTATGCTGTCATAATCTGTCCTCCTTTCCTTTTATCCATTCGTCACGCAGGTGTCTGCACTCTTCCAATGTCGGTCTAACGCAAGAGAAAAGTTCTCCGTCCGTGTGTCGGTAGTCATACTGGAAAAGGGTTGTTCTTTTCCGTCTGATAGTCGTTTGGTACTTTTCGTACTTCTCAGTACCTGCCGTCTGGCAGGTACTCACTCCGTTGATGGTCATTCTTGTTGTCATGGTAGTCATTTATTAAAATTCAACAATCAGTAGTCGGTTCTCCATTACCTTTTCGGGGTCGGTTATCATCCTTTGGGCTACCCAAAGGTGATGCGCTCCGAAGCCGTAGGCGAACAGCCTTCCGAAGTTCTCGTTTTCTGAAAGTTTCGCCATTGAATTGCGGATTTCCGTTTCGCTGAAACTCAAGGACAAGGTGTTTATCAGACTGACAAAGATGTCGGTTACTTTCTCGTCCCATAATATCAGTATGTTTTCTATCTTTATTTCCATATCATGTATATTTTGAAGTCTATAAATCAAGCACTCATCCGCTTGCGGATAAGTTCGGCATTGCTCTCTACAAGGCTGATGATGCGGTCGTGGTATTCGGTATTGGAATTGCATACACCTCTGCTCTGTACCACCTTGAATGTTGTCAGTGAAACCTCCACCGTTTCAATGCGTTTGCCGTCAATGGTTGCGGATAGGATAAGGGAGTCTGTCCTCTTGTGATAGCTTCCCACACAATGGTGCATCAGTTTACCTTCAAGTTGCATTTCCGCCACACTCTCAATGACCTTTACAAGAATAAGGTTGTCGGTAAACACAAGTCCGAAGAACTTGCCTTTGGACTTCAGATAATTCTTTTCGTCCTTGACCAACTGCTCCCTGCGTTGCTCCGCTCTTTCCCTTTCAATCTGTTCTTCACGTTTTCTGACAAGTCGGTCATGTACCTTTTTCAAGTCTGTCGGACAAACATATTTTGGGCAGTGGGTGTCTTTCCCGAAATGTCGGAGCAGTCTTACAAGGTCACACCACATGGAGGCATCTGCAATATGATAGCCGTTTCGGATACAGATTTTTATGGAGTTCCAATATTCATGCAAATTGACATTTGAAATGACGGCATATCTGAACATTTCTGTCTGTCCCGCTTTAAGCAATGTTTCCTTTTTGCTGTCCGTCAGAATGGCGGTAAAAAATTCGTATGGGGTCAGTTCGTGGAATGCTCCCTTGAAGCCGTTCCGCCTTAATTCGGGAATGATGCGCATTGCCGGATAAGTCTTGTATGCGTCTATGTTGTATGCTTTCAGCATCTTGTTGCTGCGCAAATCCATATCGCTCCATTCAGTCCAAAGGTCATAGTACATCGTGTGCATGGCTCTCAGTCGGGCAATAACTTCGGTCTTTCCGTTTGGGGCAATCCACCATTGCACCACCTCCCGAATGGAATACTCTGCCTTCTGTCCCACCTTGTATGTTGCTCCTACCATAAAGTAGCGCAACACTTGATAGCCTTTTCGGGTCGTAATGATTTCATAATATGCGCTGTCCCTGAAAACTCTCTTTCGGGTATCAAGTATTTCAAGTTCCTTTCCGCAATGGGGACAGCTACAGCCACATATAGTTTCCGCAAGAGTGTGTCCGCCTTTCCAGCGGTGTCCACATTCCGAACAAGTGATAGTTCCGCCTTTTGTGCGGTAGGCATGATGCTTGAAGCAATGTTCAAAAGCGTATGCTTTCTGCTTGTCTGTCAGTTCGGGCAGTCCGCTTGACAAACGGACTACCTCTTTCTGTATGCGTGTTCTCGGTTTCATATCAAAAATCAAATAATGAGGGTTGGACTTGTGTTTCTTTTTTCGCTGTCGGCTTGTTGCGGTTCTGTAGCTTTTGGAGTTCCATCTGCTGATATTGGGCAACCGCCTTTCTTCTTGCTTCCTGCTTTTCCTCTTCTGTCAGTTCCACCACATGGTTTACAACTACTTGACATTGTATAGGCTTGCCTACTTCAATCTCGTTTTCATCGTAATAGTGAATGGCTTGTCCGTAAATCTCTCCGTCTGAAAAGCCGTTGCAACCGCTTTTCTGCACATAGTTCAGAATGTATGTGACACAATCGTCTATGTTCTTGGCTGGGTTGCGGTAGCTTTTGGCGAATAGTTCATCTTCCGCTGCTCTCTGCTCCAAAAACATCTGTATGGTTCGTTTGAAATGGTCTGTTCCTTTCATCATAATCTCAAATTTTAGTCGGGTTGTCGTTCAAATAAAGTATCTCGCAATCTTCCACTTCTGTGGGAAGTCCGAAAAGGGGGTAATGGGTGAAATAAGGCTGTGCGTTCCCTTCTTCATCTGTGAGGGGTGAAACATCTTGTACTTGCCATCGCTTCATCCATCTGTCTATTGTCTGAACTTCATCGTCTGTGAGTGCGGTTGCATCACCATTGATGATATAGGCTAAACTCCATGTGGGTATCTTTTCCGTTGTCCTGTTCATATCCGTTCATTTATTGGGTCAGACAATCTCTTGTAAAATCTCCGTGTGGTATTGTGGAGGACATTCCACCAAAAGAAAACCGATAAAGTCCTTTCTCGCTTCCTTGTTGAGTTCGTGGTATAGCCTTCTTAGGGTTGAATGGTTGCCGTTGATGTAGGTTTCCACCATATACTCAAAGATGTTGTCCACCTCGTAAAATCTGCATTGCTGCGCTGCTGTCTTGCTGTATCGTTTCATAATGCTATGCTTTTGGGAGTTAATTCAAAGTGTCAGTAGCCATAGGAGAAAGCCGAAAATGGCAATGAGGAATATGATGAATACCATTACATTGATAACCATTCGGAATACTCCACAGACTATTTCTCTGATGATGTACCAAAGGATATTGACTATCCAAAGAAAACAGCGCAACAGAAATGCGAATACTGCAAGTCCAATGGATTGCGCTGTCTGTCTTATGTTCATTGCTGCTGTCATTTTGGGTGTCGTTTGTCAAGTTCTACAATTCTGTCAATTCTTCCGTACAATATCTTACGGAGTGCCGTCTTGTCCATAGCCTTGTATTCTCTCCATTGTCCGTACTGGCTTACAAGGAATGTCCTCAGTATGTCGGAGAAGTCAAACCGCCATCCTTGCAATGGTATCGCACTTTTGAAATAGGTATTGCCGTTTACCTTTTCGGTTATCCAATTCTTTTCCTCTCTGTTCAGCACCTCGCCATTGTTCACTTTCATACGAAGTCTGTAAACCTTACACTCATGTAGGCTTTCCAATGTCGGAACTTCCCACTTCACGAATTTTGTTGCTACTGCTGCTTCCATATCCATTTGTTTTTATTTTTAATGCGGATTCGAGAGCTGAGGGAGTTGAGTTTCCAACCTTATATGCCTCCCGTTTATCCGACATTTTTTTTAATGCGTCTTTCTGTCGCTTCGGTCGTTTTCGTTTCGGGTGCTTCAAAAAAGGTAGGGAGTGGGTAGAGCAAGGGTTTTCAAAGAAAAAATACTACCCGCAGGGCTGGAGATTTTTTCTAAAAACCATTGAGCATCCCAATCCCGGATTTACCTTTGCACCCAGAACGGGAACGATCCACCTGATGCGACTGTCTGAAAGACCATCAAAATGGAGGTAAACGGATGTGGAGGCATATTGGATATGAAATGTTCCGGGAAAAGAAAGAAAGGAAATCTCAAAAAGAAGGGATACGGCGAAAACGTGAAACCGGCAAACATTCCAAGAAAGTATGTTGCAACCGTGTGGCTAAACCTGTTTAGTTATGCGGTTGCAATTTTCTTTCCGGTTTGCCGTCATGGGTAATGGCACTTTTCATTTATGGAAGGTGTGGTTACCCATGACTTCCGTTTTCGATTAGAGGAACCGACAAAAAAAGAAAATCAACAGGTAACAGCCGTAAAAGCACCGCTTGTGGCATAAGCAAAAAAAAGAAAGGGGCCTTGCATCATCAGTCTGAACATGGTTCAGGCGTGACGCAAAGCCCTTTTCTATGCTTATGCAATAGTAGGAACATGGTCGTCAACTTATTGATGATGATGTTCCTACGAATAAATTCGCTTTTACGGAAAAACTTGTCTGTGGAGCTTAAAAAGCTGGATTTTTATTTCAATATATGCCATTAAAGTGCTACTTTTGCATACGAAGAGTTCTTTGAAGGTTACGCAATGCGCAGAAGAATAAAACAGCAGATAACTAACTAATTCGTAACCTATTACTACTATGAGTTGGTAACTGCAACTCATTTTCAATCACTTAGACCTTTTTCGTAATTTCTACAAACAAAGTTACGAAATTTCTGCCACTGCCGTCAAACCATGATGCTTCCATCATATTGTGTCTGCTTGTGTACATAACAGGGCGACCATATTCTCGGCAAAGCCTTTTGTACAGTTTGTCGTATCTTTTTGTGCTGTGCTTGTGAGACGAGTAGTAGAAACTTACATTTGTCAGCCCTCCTCGGGAATAGTAAAGAATAGCGTCCTCCCATTTGTACCCAAGTTCTTTGACATTTCGCAAATAAACCTCGTGGTCACTATATCCGTCGATAAAATAGCCTGTGTTTCTAAGCCTGTCAATACTGGTATAAATTCGGTATCCGAATTCAAGACCCAAAACAGTTCTCAGTATCGGAGCATGGTCGTAAGGGCAGTAATTATGAGGCCTTGTAGGGCGATGGACTATATGTGGCCTTGGCCTGTATGGTCTTCTTGGAGGAGTTACCGGTCGGTAATGCCCGTGATTTCCGTGGTGACGGTCGTCATCCCAGTCGTCATCATCCCAGTCATGATGTCTGCCTGGTTTGCGGTTGTCAGACCACTTATCTCCTCTTATAGGTCTGCGGTTCTTCTCTTTGTCAAAATCTTTTCGTTTGCCTCTATTACCGTCATATCGTTTGTCTGAGTTTCCTCCTCTGTTGCCAAGTGTAGATTTGTCTTTATATGGTTTCTCGATTCGGTCAGGTCTGTTCCCTTTTTTATCTTTTTCTTTGTCTTGGTTGCCGGAATTTCCCCGGTATCCGTTATATTGGTTTAGAGGAGTTGGTGCGGAATATGTGTTAGGTGTGGTTGCTGATAGTGCAATTATAGCAATCAGCAGTAGGAATAAATTCTTAATATTTTTCATAATTAACCTTATTTTGTCATTGTTTTACTTTAGATAGAAAAAATTAGTGTAGGTTTAAAAATTATGAGTGTGAAAAGCGAAAATTTTACAATTATTGCTCTTTTTGAGGTTAAAAATAATTATTATTTTTGTAGAAGCAAAGAGTTTTCATTTTAATTAACCAGATTCCGTGAAATATTATATTCTATTTGTATTATTATTTTGTATTGGATGTGTTTCTGTTCCATTTGATTCTTCTGTGTCTATGCTGCTTGAAGAGTTAGATGACAGTATATCCAATCGTCATATTATCGAGAGCCGTAAATTGCTTGCCCTTGAAAATTTAAAGAAAAAGGCAAAAGAAAATTTTCCGGGCAATAGGATTGCTGTTTATGGAAAGTTATATAAAGAATATCTGAATTTTGATGTTGATTCTGCCATATTTTATGCTATGAAAGAAGAAAAGCAGGCTGTTTCTGATGGCCTGTCTGGTGCGGTTATTGATGCGAGGTTGAATATACAGAGTGCTTATAATCTTGCCGGTCAGTATGTTGAATCTTTAAGAATGCAGAATCGGCTTGATACCTTTAGAATGAGCAATGAGCAAAAGCGTCGCTATTATTATAATCGTAGGGTACTTTATGGGGGACTGCAGGAAGGTGCTGTTATCGACAGTATCCGTATAGCGTATAGTAACGTTGTCAATCATTCAATTGGCAGGATGTTTGAACTAACCAACAAAGAGTCGGTTGATTATCTTTTTTTATGGGCGAACTATATTTGTGATAATGGAGGAGATGCCAAATCGTGTATAAATAAAATCAAATCAAGACTTGATGAGGGTGATTTGTCCTTGCATTATACTGCTATTTCATACTATTTGCTATCTCATTTATATTTGCATATCGATGATAGACAAAACGCACTTAAATGTCTTGCAAGAAGTGCTATATTTGATATGTCAATTCCGGTTAGAGAGCACAGGTCGCTATATGAATTGGCAGCGATGCTATATGAGGAAGGAGATGTTGAGAGAGCCTATAGGTATATTGATACTTCACTTGATGATATTTTCAGGGCTAAAGCAAAAATGCAACTTAAATCAGTTGAGGAGGTTATGCCGTCGATTTCTTCTGCTTTTTCTGCAAAAAAAGAAATGGACAGAATGCGTCAAAATTACTTTTCAATTGCTCTCGTTTTTGTCTTGTTGCTGCTTGTTGCTGCTGTCTATTTTATCTATTCTGAGAAAAGGAAGGTGGACAAAGCGAGAAAATCTCTTGAAAAACTTGTTGCTGAATTGCACGATACTAATGCGAAACTCAAAGAGGCTAATCAGTTAAAGGAATTATATATTGGCCAGTATGTTGATTTATGCTCTTCTTATATTGGTCAACTGGAGAAATTCAGGAGTCATTTGATTAATGTTGCCCGCACAAAAGGATTAGAAAAAACGCTTTCTGCTCTAAAGTCGCCGGCTGTTGTTAATGAGGAATTATCTGATTTCTATCGGATTTTTGACGAGTCATTCCTTTCTATTTATCCTAACTTTGTAGATGATTTCAATTCGCTTTTGATGCCGGAATTCAGGGGAGTGAAAGTAACCAGTGGATTAAATACAGAACTTAGGGTTTTTGCCTTGATACGCTTAGGTATTGACGATTCTGCTAAAATTGCAGAATTCTTGCGTCGATCAGTTTCTACCATATATAATTATCGGGTCAAATATAGAAATATGGCTAATGGTAGCCGAAGTGAATTTGAAATAAAGGTAAAGACAATTGGCGGAAGGGCTAATTAGTTACTACTATTTAGAATATTATTAATTATATTAATTTGCTAATCTATAGTGTGATAGAATAATTAATTAACTACTATTATAGCAAAATGCTATTGACAATTGAAAATGAAGTTGTAACTTTGAAAATGCAAAGGAGAACTAATTTGCTTTTGTAAAACCAATAAATGAAAAATTGGATTCACCTTAATTTACTCACTAAAAATTAATACATTAAAATCATATTAGCACTATGAAAAAAATCTTCCTATCAATGCTTGCTTTTGTGGCAACTGCTGGGTTTGCCGCAGAGGTGCAAAAATCGCCAGACGGTAATTTGTCGCTCTCTTTTGATGTAAATGAGAACGGCGCACCTGTCTATTCTGTTGACTTTAAAGGAATGTCAGTTATTAGCCCAAGTACTCTTGGTGTTGAACTTATAAAAGGAGAGTCCTTCCTTGATAAGTTTAAGGTTGAAAAAGTTACAAGGTCTTCTTTTGACGAAACTTGGACTCCTGTTTGGGGAGAGACCAAGACTATCCGTAATAACTATAATGAAATGGCTGTACGTTTGTCTCAAAATGCCGAAGGCAAGGAGAGAGAGATGATTATACGTTTCAGAGTTTTCAACGACGGTGTGGGATTTAGGTATGAGTGGCCTGAGCAGGCTAACCTTAACTATTTTGTTATTAAGGAAGAGCGTACTCGTTTTACTTTGACTGGTGACCATAAGTCTTTCTGGATTCCTGGTGATTATGATACTCAGGAATATGACTATTGTGTATGCAAATTGTCGGAAATCAGAAAAGAAATGTCAAAATATCTCAATCCTGATAATGCTTCTACAACTGTTTTCTCACCGACAGGTGTTCAAACTTCATTACAGATGAAGACTGATGATGGCTTGTATATCAATATACATGAGGCTGCGTGCGTAAATTATTCTACTATGCACCTGAATTATGATGAGAAAGCGAATGCGTTCGAGTCATGGCTTACTCCAGATGCGAGAGGTAATAAAGGATACATGATGTCGCCTTGCATTTCTCCTTGGAGAACAGTTATGGTTGTTGATGATGCTCGCAAGGTTCTCGACTCTAAAATTATTCTTAACCTTAACGAGCCTTGCAAGATTGAAGACACTTCTTGGATTCATCCAACAAAATATATGGGCGTTTGGTGGGAGATGATTACAGGTAAAGGTACTTGGGCTTATTCTGACGCAACAGCAGTTAATCTTGACAGCGTTGACTATAAGAATATGAAGCCGAATGTTACTCACTCTGCAAATAATGCAAACGTTAAGAAATATATCGATTTCGCTTCTGAGCATGGATTTGACCAATTGCTTGTTGAAGGTTGGAATATCGGTTGGGAGGACTGGATTGGAAATGAAAAAGATTATGTCTTTGACTTCCAAACACCTTATCCAGATTTTGATATCGCAATGCTTAATAAGTATGCGCAAGATAGAAATATGAAGTTGATGATGCACCATGAAACATCTGGTTCATTGCGTAACTATGAGCGTCACATGGAGGATGCTTATAACTTGATGAACAAGTATGGCTATGATGCCGTTAAGAGCGGTTATGTTGGCAATATCTTGCCACGCGGCGAGCACCACTATGGTCAATGGGCAAATAACCACTATCTATACGCAATCAAAGAGGCTGCTAAGCATAAAATTATGGTAAATGCCCATGAGGCTACCCGTCCTACAGGGCTTTGCAGAACTTATCCAAACCTTGTTGGTAACGAAAGTGCGAGAGGTACAGAATATCAGGCATTCGGAGGAACTATGCCTCATCACGTGACAATCCTTCCGTTTACTCGCTTGCAGGGTGGTCCGATGGATTATACTCCTGGTATCTTCTGCATGGATTTGTCATCATTCGTTCCAGGACAGAAGTCAAAGGTGAATTCAACACTATGTAATCAATTGGCGCTATATGTAACTATGTACTCTCCGCTACAAATGGCAGCAGACCTACCTGAGCATTATCAGAAATATATGGATGCATTCCAGTTTATCAAAGATGTTGCGGTTGATTGGGATGAAAGCAAATATCTCTCTGCTGAACCAGGAGAATATATCATTGCAGCCCGTAAAGAGAAGGGTGGAGAGCGTTGGTTCGTTGGCGGCGTTACAAATGGAGATGCGCGCACAATGCCTGTTGCTTTCGATTTCTTGGATGCAGGTCGCAAATACGTTGCAACAGTATATGCTGATGCTAAAGACGCAGATTACGAGAAAAACCCTGAAAAGTATGTAATAACAAAGGGTCTTGTAACTTCTAAGGATGCTGTAAAAATGTATATGGCAAGAGGTGGCGGTTTCGCTATCAGTCTTGTTCCTGCATCTGATTCTGACAAAAAAATCAAGAAACTCAAAATTAAATAAGTCCATTTTTAGGTAAATTATTAAGGTCAAAAGGCGTGTCAATAATATCTGACACGCCTTTTGTTTATAAGGAGAAAAAATTTCTTAATGGTTGCTGTGGAGTTATTGGAAATTAAACTATTGCTGACATTAAATTGATTCCAAAAGTTTTTATTGTAAAATATTAATTTAAGGGTAATAATAGTCTTTTTCATGGAAAAATGACATTAAGAGTGATTTTTTTGAGAAATTTCTTGCAGATTTAAAATTTGTTGCCTATCTTTGCACTCGCAAAACAGCAATGGTGTGGTAGTTCAGTTGGTTAGAATACATGCCTGTCACGCATGGGGTCGCGGGTTCGAGTCCCGTCCGCACCGCAAAAAGATCGAGTCCTCTCGGTCTTTTTTTGTATATATGGAGGAAGTTCTGATGGCATAGGAAAAGCCTAATGCTATTAAAAAAGCCAGTATCCTTTCGATACTGGCTTTTGTTGTTATTTACTGCTTCTTTATCTTCGTGGGCAGTTCCTTTGATTCTTTTGCTTTGGACATTTGTTTGGGCAATTCTGCTTCTTTGGGCAGTTCTCAGGATTGTTATAGTATGGGCAATCCTTTCGAGGGCATTCGCCGGTACATTTGTCGCAACGGTTAGGACAATCCTTGTAGTATGGACATTGCTGGTTGCAGTTTGCTTGTCTTGGACATTCTTTTCTTGGGCAGTTGTTATTGTTCGGGCACTGGTTTGCTGCATATACGGCTGATGCTGTCCCGATGCATATAATAGCCGCAAATAATATTGCAATTAGTCTTTTCATACCAATGTGTTTTTAATAATTTCCTAAATCTATATTTGCAAATTTAGTGATTGTTTGTTTAATACCAAATATGGCTAATTGGAAAACTTGTCATTTTATCGTTTTTTAGCATTTTTTTGCGGGATGCTTTTGAATTAGGTAAGTTGTTGATATACAAGTGATAAATGCTATATGCAGTAGTAAAAAAGTAGTGAGTAAAGTATGTTTTATAACATATAGTATTATTGCTGAGGGTGTTTTCTTGATAAAAATCGTTATTGGCTTTTACTTTGCCGAAAAATCCATAATATGAGAAGATACCTATACATATTACCAGTTTTATTATTTTGTTTTGTGTTAGCAGAAGGAAAAAACAATTATAGATTTACTTCTGCTGAGTTAAAAGGAAAAACAAAAAAGGAGTTTATTGATGGATTGCTTGGCCGGATGACTGTTGAGGAAAAAATCGGGCAGTTGAATTTGCCAGGTTATGGGAATGTTGAGCCTGATGCAAAGAAAAGTGATATAGCTAGCCGAATCCGCAGAGGAGAAGTAGGTGGTATATTTAATATTAATGGACTAAAATCCATAAGGGCATTGCAAGAAGTTGCTGTTAAGGAAAGTCGCTTGGGCATTCCTATTATAATAGGTGCTGATGTTTGCTCCGGATATAAGACGGGTTTTCCGATACCTATGGGTATGGCTTGCTCTTTTAAGCCCGAAAATGTTGAAAAGGCAGCCAGAATATCGTCGGAAGAAGCGACTACCGGAGGTGTTTGCTGGACATATAGTCCAATGGTTGATATCAGTAGAGATGCCCGTTGGGGACGTTCTCGCGAAGGAGCAGGAGAGGATCCTTTTCTTGGTTCAGATATGGCCAAGGCGTGGGTTCGCGGATATCAAGGTGACGATCTGTCAGCAAATAATACAATGATGGCATGTGTAAAGCATTTTGCTCTTTATGGTGCTGCTGAGTCTGGTCGCGACTATAATCCAGTAGATATGAGCAGAGTAACAGCAATGAACTACTATCTTGAACCGTATAAAGCATCGATAGAGGCAGGAGTTGGAAGTGTGATGACTTCTTTTAATGAGTTTGAAAGCGTTCCTGCAACAGGTCATTCTTGGTTACTTAAAGATATACTGCGTGACGCTTGGGGTTTTGAAGGTTTTGTTGTATCAGACTATACGGCAATACTGGAAATGGTAAATCATGGTGTTGGCGATAAAGATGCAGTATCGCTTCAGGCCTTGAAATGCGGTGTAGATATGGATATGATTGCTGATTTCTATAGCAGTTCATTAATAGGTTTATATAAGTCCGGGAAGGTGACGGAGGCAGAAATTGACAATGCTTGCCGTCGAATTCTTGAGGCAAAGTTTGATTTAGGTTTGTTTCATAATCCTTATCAGTATTGTGATGAGGAAAGAGGAGAGAAGGTAATTTTCTCAGAGGCTAATTTAAGAGAGGCACGTCGCATTGCTACAGAATCCTATGTGTTATTGAAAAATGATGGCGATGTGCTTCCTCTTAAAACTGCTAAAAAAATTGCTGTTGTTGGTCCCTTGGCGGATACAAAGGCGAATATGTGCGGTTCGTGGATTGATGTGAAAACAAATCAGCCTTACGGACTTGTAGAGGAGTTGCAGAACCGTTATAATGGGGTAGAGGTTGTTTATTCCCGCGGTGCAAACCTTGCTGATGATGAAAAGATAGAATTTAATTTCACTGACAACAAAAATAATGTAAGAAAGTTACAAGATTTAATGATCAAAGATGCAGAAAAGGTAGTTGAGGGTGCCGATGCGATTATCGTTGCCCTCGGCGAGTCTGCCTCAATGAGTGGAGAGGGAGCCAGTCGTGCTGTCCTTGAATTGCCGGAAACGCAGATGGATTTGCTTAGAAAGATGAAGGCAACGGGTAAGCCGGTAATTGTTGTCCTATTTACAGGACGTCCCCTTGCTCTTCAGAATGCAGAACCGTATGCTGATGCTATTCTCAACGTATGGATGGGAGGAACAGATGCTGCTGGTGCAATTGTTGATGTGCTTAGTGGTGCAGTTAATCCAACAGCTAAGTTGACAATGACTTTCCCGCGTGTAACAGGTCAGTGTCCTATATATTACAATCATAAGAATACTGGTCGCCCAATGGCCCCTGACGCTTGGTTTACACGCTATGTTAGCAACTATATAGATGTTGTTAATGAACCTCTTTATCCTTTTGGATACGGTTTGAGTTATTCTAAGTATGAATATGGAGATATTACTCTTGATAAGAATGAAATTAATGAAGGTGGAGCAGTTACAGCCTCGGTAAAGGTTACTAATGTTAGTGATGTTGACGGAGAGGAGATTGTTCAGTTGTATATCCACGATAAGATTCGCAGTATAACACCTCCAGTAAAGGAATTGAAAGGTTATCGCCGAGTTGCGTTGAAGGCGGGTGAGTCTAAAGTTGTTCAATTTACAATTGACAGTCAATTGCTTAAATTTTATAATTCAGAGTTGCAGTTCGTTGCAGAGCCAGGAGAGTTTGAGGTAATGATTGGTGGAAGCAGTGACAGTGTTAAGAAAGCGGTATTTACTTTGAAATAAAAATAATATGAAAAAGATTTTTGCTATAGTAGCACTACTTGTAATAGGAAGCGTTGTCTATGCTCAAAATTTGAGAATGGATACTTATTGCAACCCTTTAAATGTTGATTATACCTATATGATTTATAATTCTGAAAAAAATATTTCTTATAGGTCAGGAGCTGATCCTGCGGTTGTTGAGTTTAGAGGCGAATATTATATGTTTGTCACTCGTTCTCATGGTTATTGGCACTCAAAGGATTTGCAGAATTGGGATTTCATAAAGGCAAACGATTGGTATCCTCAGGGCTGTAACGCCCCTGCCGCACATAACTATAAGGATTCTGTTCTGTATGTATGTGGAGATCCGTCAGGTTGCATGAGTGTTATGTACTCTGATGACCCGAAATCAGGAAATTGGAAGGCTCATCCAGGAATCTTGTTCGATTTGCAGGACCCGGACTTGTTCATTGATGATGACGGTAGGGCGTATATGTTCTGGGGTTCTTCAAATGTTTTTCCAATTAGAGGAATGGAACTTGACCCGAACCGCCGATTTTTGCCGAAGTCAGAAAGAAAGGAACTTTTCGGACTTGACCTTGCCAATCACGGTTGGGAGAGATTTGGTGAAAATCATACAACAGATACGAATTTAGGAGGATTTATAGAAGGTCCGTGGCTGACAAAGCATAATGGCAAGTACTATATGCAGTATGCGGCTCCTGGTACGGAGTTTAATGTTTATGGTGACGGTGTTTATGTTGCTGATTCTCCTATGGGACCTTATACATACCAGAAGCATAATCCTGTTTCATATAAGCCTGGTGGTTTTATGAATGGAGCAGGTCATGGTAGTACCGTTCTTGGTCCGGGCAATATGTATTGGCACTTTACTTCTATGGCTTTGGCAATCAATGTTGGTTGGGAGCGTCGTCTGTGTATGTTCCCAATGGGCTTCGATAAGGATGGCATCATGTACTGTGACACTCGTTTTGGGGATTATCCACGTTATGCACCGGCAGTTGCAGGAAAGCGTGGTGAATTTAGAGGCTGGATGCTCGTTTCTTATAAGAAAGGGGTAACAGCATCTTCTGAAGTTGACGGAAATGTTGCGGCTGGTCTAACAGATGAAAAGACGAAGTCTTTCTGGTTGGCTTCTTCTAATGATGATAGCCAATGGGTTTGCATAGACCTTGAAAAACCGACAACGGTTTGTGCCGTTCAAGTGAATTTCCATGATTATAAGAGTGATATGTATGGCAGATACACAGGCCTTTATCACAGGTATTATATCGAAGGCTCTTTAGATGGCAAGGAGTGGCATAAGATTATTGATAAGTCACGCAGTTTCAAAGATACACCTAATGACTATACAGAACTCGATGTTCCAGAAAAGGTGCGTTTTGTTAGGTACAAGAATGTTAAGGTGCCTACACCATCTCTTGCTATTTCTGAAATAAGAGTATTTGGTAATGGAGAAGGCAAGGCTCCTGCAAAGCCGAAAGGCTTCAAGGCCGTCCGTCAGGATGATAAGAGGGATATTGCCATCTCTTGGAATCCAGTAAAGGGTGCACAGGGATATAATGTTCTTTGGGGAATTGCTCCTGATAAATTGTATAGTTCATGGATGGTTTATGATAAGAATGAATTATTTATGAAATCGCTAACAGTAGGTCAAAGTTATTATTTTGCGATAGAAACATTTAACGAAAATGGTGTGTCTGAAGTTACAGAACCGATTTTAGTTGAATAATTTTTGAGGAATAATTTGAGGGTTCAGGCAACTTTTCGGAATTTGTTCGAAAGGTTGCCTGCGCTTTTTGTATGGTCAATATTATAGAACTTATTACCAGTTTAGAAATGTTTAGAAATGCATACATAAGAATATTTTTTTTGATTAATAGTATAGATCTTATTGGAAAATGGTTATATTTGCAAACGATTTTGTTAAAAACCAAGACGTTTCAGTATAATTTAACTGAATATTTTAAACAAATTATAATATAAGTTGTTCTTATATAATAGAATTATAATAAACATTAAAGATTTTTACTATGAAAAAATTATTACTAAGTGCCCTTTGTGTTGCATGTTTAAGCGGCTCAATGGTGGCTGAAAATCAAAAAGCGTTGACAGGAACAAAATTCCGTGACAATTGGTCAATTGGTTTAAATGCAGGTGTTACCCAAACGTTAGGTCATCCCTACAGCATTGGAGATAACATCCGTCCAATCGTTGGAGTTGATGTTTACAAGCAGTTCACTCCTGTTTTCAAATTAGGCTTAGGCGTTGATTTCGGTATCAATACATCTGGAGTGCTCGGTTATAGAGGAACAAGGACAGCATTTGACTCTCACAATCTTTCTGCTATAGGAGGCCTTAACCTGATGAATCTTTTCGGAAAGTACAAGGGAGAACCGAGATTATTTGAGATAGAGGCAATAGGAGGAATTGGTTGGGGGCATATTTATGGTGCTTATGAAGCCGATGGAAGTGACTATAACTGTATGACTACAAAATTAGGTCTTAATCTTAATTTCAATCTTGGAGAAGAAAAGGCTTGGACACTTGGTATCAGGCCGGCTATTGTTTACAATATTGAAGGCCGTAACAAATATACTCAATCTGTTCAGTTCAATTCAAACCAGGCAAATTTTGAGTTGACAGCAGGCATCGCTTACCATTTCAAGACAAGTAACGGCAAGCATCACTTTACTTATGCTGATTTATATAACCAAAGCCAAATTGATGAGCTGAATGGTAAGATAAATCAATTGCGTTCTGATCTTACTACTAAGGAAGGTGAACTTGACAGTGCAAATAAGAGAATCAATGATCTTGAAAAGGCTTTGACAGATTGCCAAAACAGAGAGCCTGAAAAAATTGTTGAGACTGTAGTGGAGACAACTGTTAATAAAGCAATGGAATCAATGGTTACTTTCCGTCAGGGCAGATCTACAATTGATGCTTCGCAGCGTCCTAACGTTGAACGCGTTGCAACATATATGAAAAATCATAAAGAAGCAAAGGTTGTCATTAAGGGTTATGCTTCTCCAGAAGGTAGTGCAGAAGTTAATGCAAGAATAGCAAATGCACGTGCTAATGCTGTTAAGGATATGCTCATTAAGACTTATAAGATTTCTGCAGATAGGATAGTTGCAGAAGGTCAAGGCGTTGGTGACATGTTCTCAGAACCAGACTGGAACCGAGTTTCAATCTGTACTTTAGAAGAATAATATTATTTATTACAGTGTGATTACAAGGGGTTGTGTCAAATTTTGACGCAACCCCTTTTTGGTGTTTTTTTATTTTGACTTGAATGACATTATATATAGAGAAATTGCTATTGTTGCTATTGCGAGAAGAAATTTCAGCCATATTGGTTCTGCAATGAAGTGAATGCAGAATAGCATTGAAGCCCACATCATAACAAGTGCTACAATTTTAGCTCTTTTGGGTATTGCTTTTTCTTCCATAAAGTCCCTAATGTAAGAGCCGAGAATTTTCTGATTCAGAAGCCAGTTGTAAAGTCTGTCAGAACTTCGTATGTATAGCCAAGCAGCAAGCAGCAATAAAGGAGTTGTTGGAAGCAGGGGGACAAATGCACCGATTGCTCCAATAATGACGCAGATTGTTCCAGCAATTATATATATGTATCTAAGCATTTAAAAAAGTTGCATTTGTGCCGGGTGTGGTTTGTCAGACTTTCGTTGTTGCTCAACTTTTTCTTCTTCTTCTTCCTTTTCAATAGGAATAATTAATGTTGGAGGTGTCGGCAGTAGCCAGTCGCTATTGTCGTTGGAATAGTCAATGGCAGAAACAACTTTTCTTTCTTTTTTTGTGGTTTCTTTCTTTTGTTGCTTTTGCTCTTTCTTTTCTGGTTTGAATACAGGAACAGGGTCTTCAAAAGAAATTACTTTTGATTGCTTTTCCTTTTTGATTGTTTCTTGCAATTCCTCATTTTTAGAGCGTAGCAGTTCTATCTCCTGGCGGAGTTTCATATCTTCCGCTTTATGAACTTCTGTTTCGTTTGTAATGGCGGCGTTTAGTTGCTTTATGTTGCTCTCTAATTCTTCATTGTCACCTTTTAAGCGTGAAATTTCTTCATTTTGATCTTTGAGAAGAATGCTCATATCATTGACTTTTTGATTGAGTTCTATTTCAATAGATGTCATTTTTGCTATTGTAGCGTCTTTTTCAGCAAGAGCGTTGCTACTATTTGACAGGATAGCAAGTTTCTCGTTTAAAGTGCTTATTTCCTTTTCAAGTTTTGCAATTTCTTCTATTTTGTCATTGCATTTTTCTTGAATGGAGTAGTTTCTGTCGTTTAATGATGTAATTTCTTTTTGAAGTCCTAAAATTATTTCCTTGTTTTTGTCTTTGTCAACAGCATCGCTAAGAACTCCAATCTGTGTATGCAGTTTTGAAATGGTGTTATCTTTTTCTGCTGTTTTACTGTTGAAATCTTCCTGCATAAAATTATTTCTTTCGTTTAGGGATTTGATTTCTTTTTGCAGGTTCTCTATAGTCTCTTTTGAGTTGTCTTGCTGTATAGACTCGTTTATAATTTCCAATTGCTTTTGCAGTTCCGCAATTGTGTTGTCTTTTTCTGCAATAGCCGCAATGTTTGCCTCGTTGCTGCTTTCTTTGTCAGCAATTTCCTTTTGTGCATTATCGAGACTTGTTTTTAATTCTTCTTTTTCCTTGTTTAATCTGTCGATTTCTTCGTTTAGAGAGTTGTTGGCATCATTATTGAATGAAGCAACTTTCAGTTTGTTCATAAGGCTTTTTGTTTCCAGTTGGAACTGGTCTCGTTCAGCCTCGGCAGAGTTAACTCTGTTTTCAAGTTGCTGAATTCTTTCTTTAGCTGCATTGCGTTGCAGTTCGGAACTTTGTAGCCTTGTCCTGAGTTCTTCTATTTTTGTTTTTGATTCACTTAAAGATTTCTCGATAATTGCTTTTTCTTTTTCAATATTTATCATTTCAGCCTGCTGCTTTGATTTAATGCTGTCGGTAGCAGTAGCCTTTACTTTTTGTGAGAAAGAATTAAGTGTTTCGCCAAGTAGGTTGTTTACGAATTTTTTTTCAGCATTGATGTCAATACTGCTTTTCGCATAGTCTGGAAGGCCTGCGTTTAGAATTTCGATAATTTTATTCGTTATTTCGTCGCTTAGGCTGCTTTCATGGTCTGCAGTAGTTTCAGCTGGAGTGACTTCTGTCGCTTCAGCTTTGGGCGTTTCCTTTTTAAAGGGGTTGATATATGGTTCAGGTTGAGTTGGCTCAACTTGTTCATCCTCTTCGTCTTCTACAGAAAATCCAAACATTCTTTTTATGAAATTATAAACTCCCATTTTATATAATTACTTGTTATTATTAGGTTTAACAACTATTCCCAGGCCAGTTCTTCCGTTTATTCCTATTGTTAGTTGCTCCTCGAAATGAACGATTCTTATATTGTCCGATTCGTATGAAGCAGGGCAGCTTTCCAGAAAGTCCACATCGTAGATATTTTCTCCTGATTGGTTGTTGATAGTAAAATATCCAACACCGAACGATGTGAGGTTCTGGAAGAAATGTGTTCCTTGGCTCGGCTCAATGCGGTTATTCGGCAACGATACTTCTGCTATAAGCCTTGCGGCTGATATATGAGGCCATTTGACAGGTATGCCAAGAGCAGGGTCGCTTGAACCCCATCTGCCAGGACCGATTAGTATATATCCTTCTTCTCTGGATACGAACTGACGGTTTATTTTTTCTATTTCACGTGCAATCATTGGATTGTTGAACATAGAGAAACATTCTGGTTTGATATAAACAATGTCCTTAACATTATCCATCGTTCCATGTCCGAGGGCAGAATGGGTTTTTAGGATCAATTCGCTATCGCTGGTTTCCATTATCTTTTCATCGAGCATTTCTTTCCTGTCAACGATAGGCCGGATTTGCAGCCAGTATATTGCTCCTTTGCCTTCTTCTGTAATGTCGATATTTCCGGCAAACTCTATCTCAACTGGTCTTTGCATTTCTTTTTCGCCTTGCTGGAGCATAAAGTCAACAACGTCTGCCAGAGGGAAAACGTTGTGTTGTAGAACGTTAGCAAAGGTTACAACTTTTCTTCCAAAGCCATAGTCGCTATCGCGGATAATTTGGTCTGCAGGGTCAAAAGTTGATACCATGTATTTAAGACTGCCATTAGCCGCTGCGTCTTGAATACGCAGTTTTAGTATATTATCGCCGTCATTGACAGAAAAGTTGCCGTCAATGTCATTCATATCGAGTGCGTAGAATTGAGTTTGGGTGTCGCGTAGAGCAAGGTCCAAGGTGCTTGTCTGAAGCACTTTGTTAGGGTGCTTTGGTGAGAATCTCAAAGAAAGCCCTCCGTCAACGATATATTTTCCCAAACCAACGGCAATTTCTGCAACTCCGTCTTTGGGATGTTCATCGTTGATAGGGTAGTAGTTTAGCGACCTTCCAACTCCTGAGAATGACGGGTAATATTTGGTGTCATATTCTTTTCCAACAACTTCCTGTATAATTATCGCCATTTTTTCCTGGTCTATTAGGTTACTTGTCGCAGTCATATATGCCTTGCTGTCTGCGAAAAATACAGATGCATAAACGCCCTTTATCGCATTTTCAAGAAGTCTGAGCATCTCGTATTTGTCATCCAGATGAGGAATCATATAAGTGGAATATATTCCGGCAAATGGTTGATAGTGTGAGTCTTCGAGAAGACTTGAACTCCTGACTGCGAGAGGTTTGTTGACAACTTCAAATAGTGCAAAGAAATCCTCTTTTAGGTATCTTGGCAAGTTCGCTTCAAGAAAATTGTGCAGAATTTCTTCGTCAGGAATGTCGGAAAGAGCATACGGGTATAGGTTGTTTTCCTCCATAAAATCGTCGAAAATGTCCGTACATAGGACAATAGTTCGAGGAATTTGAAGACTGACACCATTGAAATTGTCGCAAATAGGGTTTTTCTTTATGATTGAGTCAATAAAAGCAAGACCTCTGCCTTTGCCTCCCAGAGAGCCTTGTCCGATACGTGCAAAGTTTGAGTAATAGTCAAAGCGGTCTTTCTTGAAGATTGCAACAACTCCGCGGTTCTTCATTTTGCGGTACTTGACAATAAGGTCAAAGAAAAATTGCTTAACTTCAGGTGCTTTGTCAATATCTCTAAATCGGTGAGCCTGAATAATTTCCGCTATTGGAAACATTGCTCGTGAGTATAGCCATCTTGAAATATCATTTCGTGATGCGTGGTATAATAATGATTCTGGCGGTATTTTAAAAACATTGTTTTGAAATTCCTTGAGGTTATTTATGCGCATTACTTCCTCTCCTGTTTTTGGGTCTTTAATAACAAAGGCACCGAAACCGAAGTTGTTGGTTATGGCATTCCCTAAATCTACTGGGAATTTCTTTGAGTTCTTGTCAATGAAAGAGGCACCCAATTCTTCAGCATATCTGATATTTTCCGATTCGGAAGATTCCAGAATAATAGGAATATAAGGGTCTCTTTTTTTTATTTCCTTTGCAAGTTCAATACCGGCAGTTTTATCCTTTATGCCTTTTTTACTGAAGGAAACGTCAGAAATGATACCAAGAATCCTATTATTGTATTTTTCATACAATTCTAAGGCTTCTTCGTAGTTTCTCGCAAGCATGACTTTTGGTCTGCCTCTCATTCTGAGCATTTGTTCGTGCTCGTTGAGGGCTTCTGTTGAGAATATAAGTGATTGCTTGAGCAAGAATTTGTATAGGTGCGGAAGTACGGAAGAATAGAATCTTACGGAGTCTTCAACAAGAATGATTGTTTGCAGTCCAACTTCAAGAATGTCGTTATCTGCATTCATCTTGTCCTCCATAAGTTTTATTATAGCCAGAAGCAAGTCAACATTTCCGAGCCAACTGAACACATAGTCAACACCAGAAAAGTCCTCATTAGCCAATCGTCGTGATACCTCCCTTGAAAAAGGGGTTAGAACAATGAATGGAACGTTGGGATATAATTCATCCATTTTCTTTGCCTCGCGGAATGTCTCGCCGATGTCAACGCCTGGCATTGCTATGATAAGGTCATAGTTCTTTATTTCCAGTTCGGAATATGCGTCCTTGTAACTGCTAACTTCCTTAACTCGTGGAGGAGAACTCAGGTTTAGTGATGTGTATTCGAAATACAACTGTTCTTCAACACGGCCGTCTTCTTCCATCATGAAAGAGTCATACGGAGAAGCAACGAGGAGAACATTGTAAATCCTTCGTTGCATAAGGTTTTGAAAAGCCGTATCGCGTAGGTATAATTGACTTAGTTGTGCTTCGTTCATACTATTATTCAATTTTTATATAGTGAATGGATATAGCAGAGACAAGTTAAAAACAACGTTTTCAAACTTGATTATGCCGAACCGCATTCTATATTATGCAAAATTAATAATAAAATTATGTTTTTGTTTGATTTTTTGTAACTTATTTCGTGTGAAATGATGCGTTTATGTCTCTTTTTTTGCAGTTTTGCTTTTACTTAATGTTAATAATCTTTCTTTTTGCAAAAATTAATATTTGTAATGGATATTTTTATAAAATTCTTTTATAACTTTGAAGCGTGTGAATATCTAATAACCTGGAATGTAATAACCTAAATAATCTATTATGAAAATAAAAAGACTCTTAAAATCAACCATGAAGAGTTCGATGCTCATAGCAATAATACTTTTTATGGGTTTGCCTGCAAAATCGCAGATAAACAGTTATGAGGTTGCGGAGATGGGCTTTTTGTGTAGCCCTAAGGAAGCGGCAAACGGTATCGTTGCCACCAATAACCGCAATTCTGAAATTTATTTAGTTAGCGGTAAAGAGGTTAGAACCCTCTATACCGGCCTCGGTTGTGGTGCATATACCAAACTGAGCAAGGATGGCAAAACTCTTGGTTTCAAGAGTATTACTGACGATTATAAGCAGGCTCCGGCTATCATTGACATTGAAACAGGAAAAGTCACTCTGCTTGAGCAGCATTCAGATATACAATGCGGACAGGTTTCGTTCAGCGACGACGGAACAATGGTATATACTGTTGGTAATAACCTCGTTATTCGCAATGGTGAAAACCGCAGATATATTGATTTGGGTGAATATGTGAATATTGTAAATATTTCGCCTGACGGAAAGTCTGCTGCTTATTCTAATATTAACGGAGAATCGTTTATAGTAGATTTGGCAACTGGTTATAAGGAAGTCATTGAAGTGCAAGGAACAGACCCTTATGAGCCGGTTTGGTCTCCAGACAGCAAGAAGTTGGCTTATCAAAAGGTTGACGGAACATTGACTGTTGTTGACCGTTTCTCAAGGGCAAATTATCAACTTGGCAGAGGCGTTTCTGTTATATGGGATGCTGATTCAAGGAATTTGTATTTTTCGCGTCCGGAAGGTGCTCATGAAATGGCGATTACAGGTGCGTCGGTTGTGAAAACTGCATACAATGGTGCCAATATGAAGGTACTTTCTACCTCTTCTGATTACCCGTATGACCTATGCAGAACGAGAGACGGTGGTTTGCTTGTTTCTTATGCTACTGGTGCAAAGAAAGGTCTTTCAAAGATGAAGATGAGCAAGGCTATCGTTTCTGAAGAGAAGTTGGTTTCTATCGGTAATGTTAAATTCGGTAAGCGTCTTGGACTAGACCTGACTAAAGTTAAGAAAGTTATACCAACAGCATCAAAGCAGACAGCCGACGGGCCAATGAGAGAAGGCTCTATCGGTGCTTTGGATATTCCTTATATCAATCAGGTTTGGGATACTCCTTCATCTTATGATGGAAACTATGGTTATGGATATGTATGCTGTGCTCCGTCTTCTTCATGTATGCTCCTTGGTTACTATAAGATGCTTACACCTAAGGCTGTAACTTCTCGTGCAAGTGGTGTGGGTACCGTCTATTATTCTTGGTATGTAGGACGTGACTATACTTCGCCAAAAACAGGTTATACTTTTAACAAGCGTGCGTCAGGTAACGGCAGTTCAAACGTTGGTGGAGGTTATGGATATATGTGGAATAGTGGTTCGCCGAATTCTACTATGCACAATTTCTATAAGAATAATGGTATGAAAAATTCATACTTTGAAAGCAGTTGGGCAACATTCTGTAAGGAGTCAAGTGCAAACAGACCTTATACAATATGTCTAAAGAACGGAACAGGTGGTCACGTAGTTCTTGGTTTTCGTTCAAATTCTCAAGCGGATTCTCGTACAGGTGCAATGAGCGCGAGAACAGGGTCTTTTGTTTGCCATGACCCGTATGGAGACTATAATGCTGCTAACTATCCTAACTGGGATGGTAGATACTCAACTTATGACTGGCCTGGATATAGCAATGGTCATGCCAATATTGGAGTATTCTATTGGGGTTGTGTCGCTATTCCTCCAGAAACTGTTGTTAAAAATCCTACGCTTACTGTTTCTAAGTCTTCTCTTCATTTTGAATGTATCCAGGGCGAGCATCCAACATTATCATTCACGGTAACTGGTAAAGATTTGGATAATGACATTACAGTAGGTTCCATTACTCCTGGACGTTTTAAACCAGACAAGACAAATCTTGGAAAAACAGGCGGTACAGTAAATGTTCAATTCCTTATTTCTGATGCTGTTGGTACATACGGTAAGGGCGGTACTGCTGTTGACTATGATTTCTTTATCCGTGTGAAGTCTGGCAGTCTTGAAAAGGTCATTACTATTACGGCTAACGTTAAGCCTCAGCCGTTGAATATGTCGGAAAAGTGGAACTTCTCCGAACAAAAGAATACCAAGACACAAAAGGGTTGGGATGCGTCAAAGGTACGTAATTTCGCTTATATGAATGGCAAATTATACTGTGTCTATAATCATACAGATATTAAGGTTATCAATGCTCAGACAGGTGAAGACCTTGGTAATCTTGACAAGACAGGCGTTGGAGGTGGAACATTGGCTTTCTGCGATGTTAAGGCTATTGACGGCCACGTCGTTGCTTGTAATCTTGCCACTTCAGGTAAGAGTGAAAGTTTGACGCTATATGCTTGGGATAGCGATAATGCTGTTCCTTATGTGCTTTATAAGACATCGGATTTGCGTGGAGCAGCGCGCCTCGGTGATTGTATGGAACTGTCTGGCTCTTGGGCAAATCTTTGCGTAACTTTCGCTAATGATGACGGTTCTACGACAAGGATAATTGAATATCACAAGAGTGGAGACTCATGGACTGCGAAAACTATAAAGGCAACTACCGACGGCTCTAATCAATTGAAGACAAGTTCAACAACCCGTGCATATACAAAGTCTGGCGGTTGGTGGATTGACGGTAAGGATTGTCACCCAACTTGGATGACAAATAATAATGGCGTTGCAGTTAAGAAATGCTCTGTAAATACAGGCGAAACATGGGGTGCATCTCACCATGAATTTAATTGGAAAGGAAATAAATATGCCGCAAATCTTGTCTTTAATAATAGGGTTGCAGGCGATGCTACTTCTACTTATAAGGCTGGTAGAATGAGATTTACTATTGATGAGGCTGGTGATTACAGTAAAACTGTTACTGTCGGCGATTATCCGAGTGCAGGACTTGGCTCTACTTCAAGAAATACGGGCTGTACAGGTGACTGCTATGTCAATACCGATGGTAATACTTATGTTGAGGCGTGGGTATGCTCAACTGCTCAGGGTATGGCTTATTATGCTTTCGGTTCTGTTCCTGCACAAAATCCTGAACCTGTTAAGCCTCCAGTTCCTGCCGGACCTGCTCTTTCTGCAAGTGCTTCTTCTGTAAATATCGAAGGTATTGCATTCAGCGAATCTACTGGCAACGTTAAGATTACTGGCGCAAACCTAACTGGCGATATTACTCTTGAATTGTCTGGTGCAG
>UQLZ01000034.1 GCA_900541935.1 uncultured Prevotellaceae bacterium
CAAATGGTTTATTGATTGTGTTTGACGAGAGCAGCCTTATAGAGTTATGGCTTTTAGGTCAATCCCACACCTTTTTGCTACTGAGGCGAAATCAGCGACGCAGATTGTCAATTATCACGCACCGCTTAAAATAAGAAACTGTCATTAGCACGAAAGGTGCGTCAGAATGGGTGAGATGCAAGATGATGAGACTAAGGACGACGGGAGTGTACGACCGTACTCGACCGAGGACGAAGCCGAAATCAGCGACGCAGATTGCCAATTATCACGCACCGCTTAAAATAAAAAAACCGGCTCGCTGAGTCGGCAAAACTATTTAATAACTATGAGAATTTCGTTTTAAAATCGGATAGAATTCCGATTTGATTCTGTGCATTTCCGAACTATCGCTCGGAAGAGAGTTTCTTGCCATCAAGACCGGCAACATAACCAGATCTGCGTATTCCCAAAGATACATTGGGATGATAGCAATGTGAAGGCATACCTTTTACTCTCAATGCGGTTGCTTCAAATCTGTTCATAAAACAATTCCTTTCTTTTTAAATCGCACTCTTGCGATTTGATTCAAACCTAAAAACCTAAAACCTTTTTTAATTTATACCTTTTATGGTAAACCTATGTTCTAAAACAATCTTTTCTTATTTTTACACTGCAAAGGTAATGCCAAATTTAATACCATGCAAGTTTTTAGTGTTAAAAATATGTTATAAAACATATTTTTTCAGCATTATTTCTCATAATAGCACCGGACCTCGCCTATCGGCAACTTTCCTTTTAGCATTAGAGGAATCTTGGTTGCACTCACTGAAATCCACGTATCCATATCGTCAGACGACTTCTTTTTGTCTTCCTGCGTAAAGGAGAATTTTATGTGATGTGTATTATATATCGTTTTATCATCTCGCAACTCTATCTCCTCAACGCCAACATACTTTACCGTTAAAATTTCCTTGCGATGCCCGGAAAAAACCACTACCGAACGCTTGTCGCCAGGCTTCATCTTACTATAATCCAACTGGCGAATATAATAAAAAATGCTCAGCATATCATAAGCAGGACCGTCAGCCTCAAAACTACCATTCCAAACCGGTCTGCCCTTTCGTGCATGCCTGCAATCTGCCGTCACCTTATTTCCATTGTAGGTATAAGAAACAATGTCATGAACAATCCCCTTTCCCTCGTGTGCATCTTTCTTATAAATAATAGGTCGCAAATCCTTATTATAAAAGGAGCATGACAAAGTGTCACGAACCTTAAACATTTTGTCAACCCACGACCGAGAGCGGCACGCCAAGCGGGCATGTGCCTTGTCGCCATCATTTTTTAGAGTAAGAGTTGCCGAACCGGCATGCTTCCAAATCAAGCCCCAATGGTAAATAATCTTATAATTAAGACTCTCATTCTTGAATGTCACCGACTGCGACATCACCGACGGCAAAAACACAAAAAGCATTATTATAGTTAAAACGAACTTTCGCATAATCAAAAATTTATAATACATAGACTAACTCCTTGACAAATGGTTTAATCTCTTGAAAAATCACCTTATTATTATTACTTTTGCAATATAAACAAAAAACTAAACCTATGAAAAAAATTTTAGCAGCATTACTTATTGGCGTGTCAACCCTTGCAGCAAATGCAAAGGCTGATGTTTCACGAATTGACCCTCCTATGTGGTGGACTGGTATGAATAACACAAGTTTGCAACTTATGGTTAGCGGTAATGATATCCGCGATGCAGTGCCGGAAATTAACTACGACGGCGTTACAATCGACTCGGTTGCCCGCCTCGACAGTCCGAACTACCAATTAATTTACCTGAATATTGCCGAAGGAACAAAACCTGGCTCTTTCGACATCACTTTCAAAGACGGTAAAAAAAACATTAAGAAAAAATACGAACTTCTTTCCCGCGACAAGGCTGGAAAGGATTATAACGGATTCACATCTGAAGACGCTCTTTACCTTATTATGCCTGACCGTTTTGCCGACGGTAACGAGCAGAACAACACCTGCAAGGAATTGAAGTTCAACCCTAATATCGACAGAAATGACCCTAACGCACGCCACGGTGGCGACATCGCCGGCATTAAGGCTAAGATTCCATACCTAAAGGAACTCGGAGTTACTGCAATCTGGCTTACTCCCGTTCTCGAAAACGATATGCCTGGCGGCTCATACCACGGTTACGCAACGACTGACTATTACCGCGTTGACCCTCGCTTCGGCTCTAACGAGGAATATAAGGAACTCATTGCAGAATGCCATAAGGCTGGCATAAAAGTCGTTATGGACATGATTTTCAACCACTGCGGAATCGCTCACCCGTGGCTTGCCGATACTCCAAGCAAGGACTGGCTGAACTCTCCTGTCGATGTTAAGCAACTTGGCGAAAGTATGCTCGGCAAAAAACCCCAACCAAAGGAATATAACAACACAAACTTCAAACTTACGCCAAATCACGACCCATATACAAGTTGCTACGATTATGACAAGACTGTAAACGGCTGGTTCGTGCCGGCTATGCCTGACCTCAACCAACGAAATCCACACCTGATGACTTACCTTATCCAAAACTCTATCTGGTGGATTGAATACGCAAAAATAAACGGTATCAGAATGGATACTTACCCATACGCTGATATGGCAGGTATGGCGAAATGGAATGTTGCCGTTGACAAGGAATACCCTAACTTCAATATCGTAGGAGAAAGTTGGTTTGAAGATGTTGCGAGCATTGCATTTATGCAAAAGGACAACAAAATCAACCCTATCAATACTGAGTTGAAAACAGTTATGGACTTCCCCGTTATGATTTCAAGCAGAAAAACCTTCAACGACCAGACAATAGACTGGAAAGACGGTTTGCATAACCTGTACAACCGCTTGACGCTTGACTTCCTTTTCGCCAACCCGAACAATATACTAATGTTCTACGATAACCATGACTCTGACAGATTCCTTTTGGAAATGCCTAAGACTCTTGACAACTGGAAGCAGGCTCAAACTTTCCTTTTGACAGCAAGAGGCATTCCTCAAATCTACTACGGAACAGAAATTCTAATGAACGGCTCTAAAGAAAAATCTGACGGATTTGTTAGACTTGATATGCCGGGCGGATTCCCTGGTGACAAGGCTAACGAATTTGTTGCTGAAGGAAGAACAGATATGCAAAACGACGCATTCAACTTTATCAGCAAAATCCTTAAATGGAGAAAGGGCAACAAAGCAATCTCAGAAGGAACAACAAAACACTTCTATCCGTCAAACCGCCTTTACGTTTACGAACGCAAAAGTGCTGACAGAAGGGTTATTGTTATCATGAACGGAACTGATAATGAACTGACTGATATCGACATGAGCAGATATGCCGAAATTTTCAAACCTGGCGATACGTTCAAAGATATCGTTACCGATAAAACAATAACTATAACAGATAAAATGACTTTCCCAAAACGAGCAACTCTCATTCTGGAATAGTCGAAATCTAAATTTAATTTATGGACATAGTTTGCAATATTGACAATCAATACGTTAAGTACTGCACGGTTATGATTACCTCCCTCTTTGAAAACAACAAGGGGGAGGATATCCATATCCACATCCTTACCGACAATCTGTCGGACGAGTCAAAGAAAATACTCAATGATACAGCAGAAAGTTACGGCCAGGAACTGTCGGTTTACTACATCGACCCTAAACAGATAGAAAACTACGCCGTCAAACCTGGATACATCTCTATAGCAACGTATTACCGATGCTTTATCTCGTCCCTACTTCCTGAAACCGTCAAGAAAGCAATATACCTTGACTGCGACCTTATCGTTGCAAAATCAATAAAGGATTTCTGGAATATCGACATAAGCAATTATGCTGTAGGGGCTGTAGAAGATATGTGGAGCAACAGAGGGCATACCCAGCGACTTGGCTACCCTGACGGAGATTCTTACTTTAACGCAGGCGTTCTTATCGTTAACCTTAATTATTGGCGTACAAACGGGATCGAAAAGCAACTTGCAGACTACATCGTCAAAAATGCGGACATTCTGACTTATAATGACCAGGACGCACTTAACGGCGTTCTTCACGATAAGAAAATCTTCATTCCTTACCGTTGGAATATGCAGGCTGGTTTCCTTAGAAAGCACCTCAAACTGAGAAAGGAATCTATCCCAGCCCTTAAAAAGGAAATTCCGCACTATGCCATTATCCATTACACCGGCAGCAGAAAGCCGTGGCACGACGACTGCACTCACCCGCTGAAAAGCGAATACTACAAGTATCTTGATATGACAATATACAAAGGAGAAAGACCTCCTTTTGACTTAAAAATAAAACTGAAGAAACTCAACTACGCAATTTCAAGTTTCCTCGGTTTAAAAAACAACTATATCAAAATCAAAGCATAATGACTGTAACTTTAATCATATCAACATATAACCGCGTTGACGCTCTCACTCTCTGTCTGGAAAGCGTCCTCCGTCAAACTACCCTACCAAATGAAATCATTATCGGTGATGACGGCTCCAAGCAGGAAACGACCGACACTATAAAGCATTACCAAAGCATCTCCCTTATTCCTATCCGCCACATCTGGCAGGAGGACAAGGGTTTCAGACTTGCTATGGCAAGAAACAAGTGTATCGCTGCTGCCAAAGGGGAATATATTATCCAAATCGACGGAGACCTTATTCTCCACAAGAGGTTTGTTGAAGACCACTTGAAATTTGCCGAAAAAGGCTGGTACATAAAAGGTGGCAGGGTGAATATCAACCTGAAGAAAACAGAAAAACTTTGCAAGGAACTTAAACCTGCATCGTTGAATTTCTTCAGCAACGGTCTATTGCGACGTATCAACTCAATCCACTGCATTCCTATTGCCAAATACCTTGCCCCACGCCGTAAAACCGCGCCAGGACTGGGTTGCAACATGGGATATTTCCGCGAAGATGCAGTTAAGATTAACGGCTACGATGAATTCTACGAAGGTTGGGGAGGTGAAGACTATGACTTTGCCGTTAGACTTATGAAACTCGGTATTAGGAAAAAATCGCTGAAATTCGCAGGCATCGTTTTCCACCTATGGCATAATGACCTATATATGGACAACCGCGACAAAAACTTCAACTATCTACATGAGATAGAAAAACTCGACACTTACAAATGCAAATCAGGTATTGACCAATATTTGTAAATTAATGGAGAAAGGATATATCCACATTTATACAGGCAACGGAAAAGGAAAGACTACGGCAGCTTTTGGGCTTGCCGTAAGGGCTGCCTGCTCCGGGAAAAACGTTTTTATCGGGCAGTTCGTCAAGTCGATGAAGTATAACGAAACAAAAATCGAGAAACTCTTTGACGGAAGCAACGGTTTTGGTAAGATAGAAATACACCAATACGGCAGCGGTTGCTTTATAGGCCGCAACCCTGCCGAACTTGATGTAAAGCTCGCCGAAGAAGGGCTTGCCGCATGCGCAAAAGAACTCACAAGCGGCAAGTGGGACGTAGTTATCCTTGATGAACTGACTATTGCCCTTTACTTCAATCTACTGCAACGAGAAGCAGTTGAAACGGTCATAAATAGCAAAGCGGAAAACACGGAAATTGCCATAACAGGCAGATATGCTCCAGAATGGTTAATTGAAAAGGCAGACCTTGTTACAGATATGCAGGAAGTAAAGCACTACTACACCCAAGGCATCCTATCCCGTGACGGAATAGACAGATAAAATTTACGGATTTAACCTATTACACATTAAAATTCAACTATCGCCTGTTCATACTATAAATACAATAATATCTTACTCCTACTGAGTGCAAATTCATGGGTTTATCAGCCATAAGATCTAATCGCTTCAGATTTTGCAATAAATCATTCACCCGCCTTGCAGTATAACACACAATCAAAATACTAAGGTATCAGGCAGATATTTCCGGATTTCAGGCTCAGCAAGCCACTTCATTATTAAACACAATTTATTATATTTATAATTTAAATCCACATCATCAGATTCTGAAAAGGCCACACCATCAACTGGTTGAAACAATATTTCACCATCTGAATTTATCACATACAAAGTTTCTCTAATAGAAGTATATGCCTTATCATTTACAGGCAACATTTTTAAAGCATCATAACGAAGCGTATCTAAGCCCCAAAATATGAGAGACTTATTTTCTTCAAAAAAAGCGATTGAATCGAATCGGTTATTTTTGTCCTGTCCTGCAAAATATACATTACCTGAATAATCTACCCTACCGCTATATGCTTTCATGTTACTATCTTCCCTTATTAAAATAGACCATGAACAACCGTAATGACCATAAGTATATAGCAAAAAAGACTTATTCTTAACAAACGAATAAACTGAATCCGGCAATATCTTTTGTAAAAATGATATAGTCTTATTATCAACCGAATAAACTGTCGACTTGTGTGCAACACAAAAAAACAGACAAGCCAAAAGTCCGAAAACAATCAAAATTTTTCTCATCTGAAAGAAGGTAATAATGAGGGATTGATAATAATTATTATTTCATTTTACAAGTTTCTTCCACACCAACAAGTAAGGAACAACTTTTTCATAATCACAAATTTAAAATTAACAATAAATAATTGCAACAAAATAAACATATTGTAAAACATTGTTTCTATTTCACACTTTAGTTATAAAAAATTTTTCTGCCAGTCAACAATAGCTGCCTCAGCAAAAAACAATCAAACTCCCCCACCTCAAAACTAAAAAACGAGGCGCATCGCAACAAGCGACGCACCTCGGCTATAATTTGCTGAACGCTTTACTGCTTATTTAACAATCAACTTAGCAGTCTTAACGCCATTGTCATTTGTAACTGTAACGAAGTAGATGCCTGCTGTCATACCTTCTGTTGTAAACGAAGTCGGACCATCAACTTTTGCAGTCAATACCTTCTGACCATTCAAAGAATAAACATCAACAACAGCATTACCCTCAACATCAACGCTAAACGCTTCACCTGCATTTACAGGGTTCGGATAAACATTTGCATTATCAGGAGCAATGATACTGCTTGAAATGCCACCATATAACGGATAGATTGCTTCAAATGACGGAACAGATATTGTATATTCCTGACCCTTTTTAGATGCTCCCATATCAAATCTCAAGGCATTGATTGTTATAGGGAAAATCGCTATATTTGAAACATCACACCAGTCAATCTTCAACTCGTAAGTAGATTCAGCATTTCCTGGAAGAGAAGAACCCGTAAACTCCCAAGCACCAATACGTTCACCAAGTGCATTTTCGGCAGACATAGAAATTCTTTTGATAGTAGCATCTCCTGGATTAACCTTTATGCGGACACTTTCAGGAAGTCCCCATATTGTCATGGGCTGGTTTATTGAGATATTTGCACCACGAGAAACTCCATTTCCTGTATAGTTCAATTTGAAGCCTTTCTCGAACTCTGTTATATTAATACCGGTTCCACCAGTCTGCTTGATAGTAACTTCTGATGGGAATGTCGGATATATAACAGGCATATTGCCAGCAACTGGATTCTCAACAGTAACATTTACCGAACCTGTGAAATTATCTGAAGCACCAACAACCTTTGTTGAACCATTCTGCAAACCAGTAATACAGCCACGGTCAACACGGCAAACTTCTGGATTCTCCACCTGCCAAGTTATAGAATTAGGGTCAACCTTATCTACGGTAATACCTATGATTGACTGCATTTCAATTGGCACTGTGTGTAGATTGTCGATCAAATATTTGTCGTAAACCAAAGAAAGCGGTGCAATACTTGTTTTTACTTTTCGCTTAACCGATATACCCTTATAGGTTGCAGTTATATATCCTTCCGCTACCTTGTCAGTAGCTATAAAGACATTATTATCTGTTATTGTACCGATTTGAGGGTCACAAGTCAACTTAACTTCAGCAAGGTCTTTGCTCTTCAAAACACCATATTTATTGAATGCTCTGATAATCGGGCGGAACTGTACTGAAATTGGAATAACGTACGGACGCTCCATAAATTCAAGTATGGCAATTTCATCATCAACTGGAGCATTGGAGTAAATAAGCATACCATTACCAACGGCACGCTCCTTACCGTCACTCGGACTGTTCTTAATATCCTTATTAACAACCATACAAGTAGAACCGCCACCGTCGAGGTTAACGCCTTCGTATGCACCGAGGAACTTCAAGCAACTGCCGATAGTATAGATGCTTGCCCCTTGTGAAATATCCGGCTGACGGCCGTCGATAACAACAAAAAACAATTTTTTCTTGTCTTTAGAAACACCAATGGCAGTACGCGGATGCTGCGCTTCTTGATCACCAACAGGTTCTCCATCAAGCAAAACGAACTCATTGCTTCCACCAATCTGCTCTCTAAAGTTTTTCAAGAAACCAGGTTGCTTACGCATATCTGTCTTTAGAAAAACAGTGACATTATCTCCTGCCTTCAATGTCTTAAGATAATCAGAAGCCGGTCCAACGCCATAGAGGACAGCAGAATTTTCCGGAATAGGAGAAACGCCTGGGTTATCAAATACAGACTCAACAACACACTCTATATTTTCATTCGCAGAAAAGAAAAGGTTTCCACTCTTAGGACGAATAATCGCTTTTGTGCCACCAGATGTCTTATGCGTGTATTTACCATAACTGTTTGTGTAAAGAATCATCAAATCCCCCTTAGTGTCTTCCCACTCAAGGCGTTGAGTATTAACTGTATGGATTCTATGAGATGTTTCGCCACAAGTCAGCGTACCGCGGAAATCAACAACGTCAATATACCCGAGACGGTCTTCGGAAAGGATGAAAGAAGCGCGACCGGTAGGGTTAGCGACGCACTCATTCTGGCGGAACTGTCCGCTTCGAGGAATACCGATTTCAATTGGGTCAACATACTGCCAAAAGTCACCGTTTGTAGCACCAATCATATCATGACCAGGGCGGTCATTATCGGAATACATCTGCGATGTTGTTCGCGTTGCAACAGCACTATCTCCAGCAAGGCAAGTTTCGATATCAACGTACGGGTTTGTCATGTCAACCTCCATAACATGCAAGGTTAGCGGACGCTCCGGCAAGTTATAGAACGCATAAGTGGTACCCGGTCCAATATTATGCTTGTAAACGATAGTATCAACACCATAATCAACACCCTTAATGTTTATGGTATTCTTCGCAGTGAAAGTACTTGATACCGATAAAATACCAAGCAGAAGTAGTAATTTAAACGTTTTCATTATTATTGGTTTTAATAGTTGTAAACTAATTCAAAATTATAAATAATATCGCTTTATATAGAGAGTTTAAAACTCTTTAACAGTTTAATTTTATGTAAAAAAAGACGGACTACAATAGAATTAACCATCATAATCCGTCAAATTACCAATACTGTTTATCTTGTTCTTCTTACTGAGCGGACGGCTCCAGAATTTGACTTTTTGCCTACTGAAGATTTCTTAGCCTTAGACTTCTTCTTTTTAGACTTCTGCTCCTTCTTTGCCTTATCTTCAGAGCGCTTCGAAGAGCGTTTGTTTCTGACAGACTTCTTTGCCGGCTCTTCTTCCTCTTCAACAACGGCATCTGTATCTGCATCTCCGTCACGTTCCTTTATAACGATATCATCCGATTTGCCTTCAGCCCTCAAGCGTGCATCTTCCTCGGCTGCTGCCTTGGCTTCCATCTCCTCACGCGTAGGCACCCACAATCCCTTGTCGAATTTCTTCAAGCGATTCTCAATGCTGTCCTGAGCCTGCTTATAATCGTCTGGATCAGGGAACATCTGCATCAATGAGCGGTTACGCAAATTTCGAGTCTTATAAATTTCGCCCTTATACATTCCCAACTGAAAAAAATCATCAAAGGTATATTTAGGAAGGTTATTATCGTCATCAACAAAGATGCTTTGCTGAGTCAAATAAGGTCTCAACTCTGAAAGTTTGATCCAAAACATCGGATACTTGATTGGCTCACCGCCAAAGTCATCAGAGCGATGAAGAACCGGGCAGATAGCCTCAACCTTTGTTTCGGTCTTATTGACATTACTATTGAAAACCCAGCGCTCTATGATATAATAACTGAGAACTTCATTTGAAGGAACGTCACTCTCCTCAACAATATATTTCGGATTCTTTTCAGTACTGCCCTTTGCTGGTTTGTAAAGAATTTGAAAGCGGTCAAGCGTTTCACCAACCTTGATTTTGTACTTGTCAGTAAAAACCTCCCTGCCGTCAAGATACTCGTAAGCAGAAACCTTACCACTAGTCAGCAATTTCATTATAATGCGGAAAAGGCTCTCCTGATTTTCTGTCGGCTCTTCAGGATAGTATAAAGTCATATTCTCAATCTTATTCAAATCAAGTTGACGATATATAACTTTCATCCACATCAGGTTAGCATCCGATTCTGGAGTCTCTTCGTAAAATTCCTTCATTCGGAAAGTAACGCCTGGTGTATTATCCTCAGACTTCTCTTTCTTATCTTTTTTTCTAACAACCTGCGAAAAAGCCGGGACTGACACCCCAACAATCAGCAAAGCCGCCAAGATACTTTTTATATTTTTCATATATTGTGGTATGTTTTACTTTGTCAATTAGTTTATAATAACCTCCATCGGAGCCAAGTCTCTGGTAATACCATCAGGACCGATAGCCTTCACACGAGAGATAAAGAATCTCTTTCCGCGAGACAATCGCTGGAAACTCTGCTTCTGACGGCTTGAGAATTTAGCGCCATCTGAATTTTCAGGGATTGCATTACCCATAGAGTCGAAAACAACAGTCTGGAATGACAAAACCTTATACTGAACATTCAACAAGTCATCATCGATAGCAGCCTCAATGCCCGACGTTGCAAGCAATAGAGTTTTAGAGAATGGTTTGGAGCCCTTATACCTCAAGTCATTGCCCTTACCGTCTTTATATGCGATATATGGCATTGGGTCTGGCAACTTGCGTACACGGAACTGCGTTGTTGCAACAGTCTGAGACCTGCCGTCCATAGTGGCATTGACAGTAATAACGCACTCGTCGCCAACTTTTGCAGGACGGGCAATCCAAGAATCGCCAGATCGTGTCAGCGAACCATTGGTCATCTGCGCGTTAATGGCATTTTGAGGAACTCCCGGCACTGATATACTTATAGGGTTCTCAATACCAGCATAAAGAACGTTCATCATCGTTGCTGATACCGTTGCCATCGGCTCAATAACCGTATAATCAGAATTAAAGTCATAGCGTGATGTTGTTCCATCACCTTTAACGACCTCAAGATAGCCTTTATAATCAAACTTGCCCGTTCTGCCTGTAGCCACCTCATAAGTGTGATTTTCACCTGCCAACTTGTTACCATTGATATAGATAACGGGGCGTTGTGTTGTATCAACAGCAGCCAGAACAATATTTGCAGAGTACTTGCCGCCCCTCATCACCAAGCGTGAATTTGGAATAACGAAAGCCTCCAACTGGTTTACCCTTACGTCGCCTGCATCAACATTATTAAGCAACGCATTCAACGCCTCTCCTTCAGCGAAGAGGATATCGTTTTGAATCTTTGTCAACAACGTTACCGCTGCAACAACAGGCATATTCTCGAACAAACTAACCTCCCAAGGAACTTTGACGTTTTTGCCGTCCTTCATTGCCATTGCCTCTGTTGACAAAGCCTTAGCAATAGTCTGCTGCTTAAGGGTATCACCAACAAACTGAGAAATATACTTTGCGTAATTTCCCAATTTTTCCTTGAGAATTTCGCCATTACGATATGTTATCATAATTTTAGAAGAAGACTCAAGATTATCTTGCTGGATAATATTTTCAACATCCGCCTCTTCACCGTCAACATCTTTAACAATAGCCAGTTTCAAAGAGTCAACATAGGCATAAAGTTTCATTGTTGTTAGCCTTACATTAGTCGCCCTCTCATACCAGACGCGTCCCTTCTGCGGATTTTTCTTTGTAAATTCTTCCAGTTTCTGATAAAGGGCGCTATTTCTATCACTGACGTTCCTGTTTGTGCGAACCAAACCGCTTTCCACAAGGGTAAAGCCGTTTAGAACGTCACTCGACACGTTCAACGCCAGCATAGCCGTCAAGACGATATACATCAAGTTTATCATCTTCTGACGGGGGGACATTCTTGTTACGTTTCCGTTTGAACCCATTTTCTACGCTCCTTTAATTCTCACTTTTATTTTCTTCACTTGATTTCTCCTTCTCTGCAGGCTTGCTCGGCGCAAGGTCTTCTGGAGAAACCATCGGACGGTACATATTGATAGTCATTGCAGTTATCATCTTCTCATATACAGAATTCAACTGCTTCATATACTGCGCCATCTTCTGAGTTTCCTCACAATAGCGGTTGCTTTCTGATGCAGATTGCTCGTACATTCTGCTGATATCCTTCAAACCGGTATTTACCTTGTCAATATTGTCAAGTTGAGAAGAAATGCTCTTTAATTGAATTTCATAGATTGTGTTCAAACCGGCAATATTTCTGTTCAGACTTGTCATCTGCTCAACATAGCCTGTTGAACTTTGAGTGATATTTTCAGAATTGTCAGTGATTGCACGGTAACTGTCGAGAAGAACGGTAGAAACCTTATTCAACGCCTCTGTTGTCTGTCTCAACTGCTCCATTTGCTCTGTAATTGCTGCAACTTGCTGAACATATCTGTCGTTAACACTCATAACGCCATCGCCTCCTACTGCAAAATTTCCAGTAGCACCGGCCTGAGCAGTTGCCACGCCTGCAACGGATGCACCGCCAGCAGCAGAACCGCCACCAATAACAACAGAACCACCTTCAAAATCCGGACGGTCCTCAGGATTATTGGTTGCAAGAACAGGGAAAACCTCTTCCCAATGATATTCTTTTGGAGGACGGTCAAAAGCCGTCAAAACAAACATCAATACCTCGGTACCCATACCGATTGACAAAAGTGCATTGCCACCCGGCAAGTGCAATATCTTGAACAGTGCTCCCCAGATAACGACTGCCGCACCTATACTATATGCGAAATTGAAAAATCTCTGTCCCTTTTCTCCTGAAAGAAAAGCCTCTACACTGTTTTTATATTTTTTTATCTTACCCATTTTCCAAATGTTTTATCATTAGTACCAAATTACTTGCGACCTTTTGCAAAGCCCACTTGCGTTCTAACGCAACGGAAACCGATATATGAGCGCTGCTCATTCTGATATTCCCACATTCTCAAGTCTGCTCTGACATTATGTGCGATATCCTTCCATGAACCGCCTCTAACAATTTTGCGAGTTGCCTTGTAAGGATCTTCCTTAGCAGCATTGTAACGGTATTCTGGGTTGATGTCGTTAGTCAATCTGTCGATACTTTCAGTATATGCGGTAGAAGTCCATTCGCTGACGTTACCAGCCATATCATAAAGTCCGAAATCATTAGGATCGTATGTTCCCACCTTTGAAGTTATGAGATTACCATCCTTGATATAGTTTCCGTCACCAGGTTTTAGATTAGCATAGAAACAGCCAGAATCAGAGATAGGGAAATCACCTTCCCACGGATATTTGTTCTTGTCGTTACCAACGCGAGCGGCAAACTCCCATTCTGCCTCAGTAGGCAAGCGGTATGGTTCAATATACACTCCCTGTTTTCCTAAAGACCTACGCAAATAGTCTGTACGCCAGTTAGCAAATGCGCTTGCCTGCTCCCAACTTACACCAACAACAGGATAGTCGCTGTAACCAGGATGAGCAAAGTACATTCTTGTATAAGGCTCATTATATGCGTTTTCAAAATCATTAATCCACGCAGTTGTATCTGGATAAACATTAACAATATATGTATTAAGGAAATCATAGTTACCAGTAAGGTTTCTCGTAATTGTTTCCCTGATAATTTCGCCATTATCGTTAATGTAAGCAGTATCTTTAGAAATCAACGGCATCTCATCAACAACAGGTATGTCGGTATTATAGACACGACGAGCCGGGTCAAGGCGATTCTTACGCTTTGCCGCTTCTGTAAGATTATAGATTTCGTATCTGTAATTCATCTGAGTTGGGTCGAGTTCCCAAACTCCATTGATAGGATTATAGCGGTAAACGCTGGCGATGGCTCTCTGCTCATCCTCTGTCGGGTTTCTCCAAGGGATAGGCTTCTTCCAGTTCAGGTAGGGAGTAATAGGGTTTCCTTCCTTATCTTCTTCAATCTTATACTCTTCATCGCCACCGTATGCTGGGTCTGCAAGACGCTCTCTGATGATAGAGTCTCTAACCCAGAAAACGAACTGCTTGTATTTAGCATTCGTAATTTCGGTTTCATCCATCCAAAATGATTCTACCGACATTCCATTAGGATTTGCCTTTATATTCCACGTGCTGTCATCCTCGTTTGGTCCCATTTTCATAGAGCCACGGTCAACCAACACCATTCCGTAAGGCGTTGGTTCCCCAAGTGCAGTACCTCGAATACCAGTCACTTCACCACCGCCGTCGCCAGCCGATGATTTCGAAGAAAAAGCACACGAAGTTGCAACTAATCCTAAAGCGATATAAAAAATTACTTTCTTCATATTCTTACATTAAGCGAATACTCTTATGTTTGTTTTTATTCTTATCATTCATATTCAATTTTACGTTATAGCCAATAAAAACCTCATGGCTACCACTGCTTGCCTTTGAAATGGCAGATGTCGGATAATCGTAACTGTATCCAACAAAGAAATTTTTAAATTCAGCCGCTACCTGCACCGAAACAGCATCCTTGTATCGGTATGCAATACCTCCAGACAAGAATTTGTTATATCTAACGCGAGCCGTAACTTCCGGCTGCACTGTTTTGAAATCCGTTCGAACCAAAACAGACGGCTGTATTTCAAATAACGTATTTCTTATCGGAATATTGCCACCTCCCATAAAATAAAACATTCTGCCAGCCTGTGATTCATACATATTCTCCTCTGTTCCCTCCTCCGTATTCAGAGTTACAGTAGGTTCCATAATATGAGTTGCTGACAAACCTGCCCAAAACCACTTGTGGGTATAAAACAAGCCAAGATTCATATCAAATGCCGTTCCGTGCAAATCGGTTGTGGGAATTGCATCATCATTTTCCTCATGGGCATCATCTCCAGAAGGGATATGAACCTCCGTTCCCTTGAATTTCTGGTCAAACATTCCAACCTGAACTCCAATACCCAATTCTCCTCCGAAAAGTTTCTGCTTATACGCAACCTGCGCTCCAGCAACAAGGTTGGAAAAAAGTCCGATACTCTCCTGTTGGAAAATGACACCTACTCCTATCCTCTTTTTAAGAATCTTAACAGGCATATCAGCACCTGCAAGAAACGACCTCGGAGCATTGGGAATGCCTACCCACTGCATTCTCATTCCTCCCATAATGTGAATAAAGTCTGTTCGCCCTATCGCCGCCGGATTATAATAAGAGGGCATTGCCCAATACTGCGTTAACTGCGTATCCGTCTGTCCTTTAACACAAAAAGGGGAAAATGTTGTTATAAGTACAACAATTGCAGAAATTATCGATATTTTACTTTTTCTTTCCAAAACCTACTCAAAATAAAATGTAAACACAACCATATTAGAAACAGCCTTATCAAGGGAATTGGTATATTTCAGTTTATCGGGGTCATCAGCCAAATCAGGTCTGTCCTTTTTCAACAGGTTTTTAAGACCAAAACAAAACTTAACCTCAGGAATAAACTTGAAAAACGGAATATACACATCCAAGCCAAGACCTATCGTTGCATAGAAATCGGTATTGCTCAACTGAAGCAATTCCCCGTCCTTCTTTTTAGACACATCAAAAGTGGCCATAACACCAGCAGTCACGTAAGGGCGAAGGTTATGGTACCTCAACGCGGAAACCTTTAGGTCTATAGGAATAACTACACTGCTGTTTTTAATGTTTTGTTTTTCAATCGTACCGTTTGTAGCATCTTTGAAAGTAACGGTTTTGCTTCCGAAATACATTCCCGGAGACAGTCGCAGATTAAAATGATTAGCAAGACGCAAATCTCCAAGGATATTAACACAAAATCCTGGCTGAAGGCCGGATACATCTGCAAACCAAGCCTCTCCCTTATCGTTCACATAGCCATTATGCGTTAGCCACAAGTTCTGATTATGGAAACCAACAGAAAATCCGTAGTGGATACGCTTCATATCTGTATATGGCAGGTTTAGAATCTTGTCATTATCCTGGGCAGATACTATCGGAGACAGCATCAAAGAAACAATACCTATTATATATATGAGATACTTTTTCATATTACTACTAACGTAAAAATTGCCTCATTATTGCAAACACAGCAAAAAATCATTAATTTCGCTAAAAGAAAAATCAAAGGTATGAAAAATATTGATTGGAAAGACCAACTAAGCAGTTTATTATCTTCAAGCCCTGACATACAGCAGGACACATCGGAAGAAGTTATAACAGAAGAAGTTCCTGAAAAAAAACAAAAGCAAAAAGAACCTCTTCGCATAGAGTTAGACAAAAAGCACCGCAAGGGAAAGGAAGCAACAATTATCAGCGGCTTTCTTGGCTCAGAAGAAGAACTTAAAGAACTTGCCAGAATGCTGAAAATCAAATGCGGAGTTGGAGGTTCTGCACGTGGCGGCGAAATTCTTATTCAAGGTGATTTTAGGAATAAGGCCAAAGAAATACTTATTGATGAAGGATATAAAACGAAGGTCATTTAGCCTTTTTTAAGACAGAATGCTCTTTTTATACATTACAAAATGCTAACTTTGAATGCAGAAGTCATCTTTCTGATTAAATATATAAAACTATGACAAAGAAAATTGAAATCACAGACAAGGACTTGGCCTTTTTAAAGCAAGCGTCAGACGCATCTCTTGCAAGTGTTGAAAGAGGCGGAGGGCCTTTTGGCGCTGTTGTCGTCAGAGGTGACGAAGTTATTACCGTTGCTTCAAATTCAGTGACTATCGACAATGACCCTACTGCACACGCAGAAGTGAATGCTATCCGGTCTGCATGCAAAAAACTCGGCACTTTTAAATTAGACGGTTGCTATATCTATAGTTCATGCGAACCATGCCCTATGTGCCTTAGCGCTCTTTACTGGGCTGGCGTTGACAGAATCTATTATGGAAACACTAAAGAAGATGCAGACGCTATCGATTTCAGCGACAAATTCATCTATGAAGAATTTGAAAAAGCAAAGGAAGACCGCTCTATCCCTTGCATTCATATTCCAAACACAGATGCCATTAACGCTTTCAAGGCATGGGAAGCAAAAGAAGATAAGACTGAATATTAATTTTGCTTTGGCAATAAGTAACCAATAAAAAAATCCCGGCAATGCCGGGATTTTTCGTTCACAATTAATTACATTAGTCTATCTGAATAACCAAGAAGTTTGATTTTTCCCAGAAAAGAGTAGCATTGGTAATATTAATAACCTTCTCACCTCCCTCTTCTGTAATTGTATAAGAACTAACAGGTTGCTTTGTCATAATTTTAGCATTCTTCGAGAATGTATTGATTTTAGTCAATGTTCTCTTATCTGCCTTAGTAAAGTAATTTCTATCAAATTCGCCTTCAAGAACTTTTGTCTTGCTAAGGAATTTCTTTTCAAGGATTTTGTGCTCTTTCAATTCCTTGTTGCTGCCAACAACATAGTAACAAGCATTCAACTCATTTGTAACGGCTTCTGTACGCTCTTCTGCTGCTTCTTTTTCTGCTGTAACATTTGTTACTGTTGTTGTCAATGAATCAACATTTGATGACAATTCTTCAATTTTAATGTTAGCATCTGCCAACTGTTTTGTCATCTCGTCAATTTTTGCCTGCTGCTCCTCAATAAGTTTTTTCTGAGAATCAATAGTCTTCTGCAATTCGGCATTATACTTACCTGACTTTTTCATTCTTGCCTCAAGATTATTGAGTTGTTCCTTACGGTTTGCCAACTCCTGCTTCAAGGCTGCAATATTTCTTAAAATCTGCTGCTTCTGCGACGGAGTTTCACTCTTAAAATCAGGAGAAACAAGAATGTTTTCCATTCTATTAACTTCTGACAAACTTTCATTAATCTGTCCAACAAGAGTCAACAAACTGTCGCGTTGTGCCTCTGTTGATTCAATTTTCAAAGAATCTGCTTCATGTTGCAATTGTTCTGGTGTCTTACCACCATTGCCGCAAGAAAACAAAATGCTTGCAATTGCTACTGATAAAATAACTGACTTTTTCATACTGTTTGAATTTTGGTGGTTTTAAATTTAGCGTATTTATCTTTTTTCTCTTTTGTTTTTTCTTCTTTTGCTCCTGATACGATAATAACAATTTCGCCTTTTGGATTGTTCATTTCAAAATATTCTGCAAGTTCCTCAAGAGTGCCACGATGGGTTGTCTCATGCAATTTGGATATTTCACGGCTAACACTTGCTTCTCTTTCTCCACCAAAGACTTCTACAAACTGACGCAACGTCTTAGCAAGTCTCAACGGAGATTCATAGAATACCATCGTTCTTGCTTCCGTTGCCAATTCATTGAGAAGGGTCATTCTTCCTTTCTTCTGTGGCAAAAATCCCTCAAAGCAAAATTTGTCGCAAGGAATGCCAGAATCAACAAGCGCAGGTACAAATGCTGTTGCTCCTGGAAGACACTCAACAATTACGCCTTCACGACGGCACTCTCTGACGAGCAAGAACCCAGGATCTGATATTCCAGGCGTTCCGGCATCAGATATCAAGGCTATTGTTTCGCCACCTTTAAGACGCTCAACCACAGCCGCCGAAGTTTCATGCTCATTGAATTTATGATGGCTCTGCATCTTTGTTTCTATCTCAAAATGCTTCATCAGGAAACTGCTGGTGCGAGTATCCTCGGCAAGAATACAGTCAACCGATTTTAGCACATTTATTGCTCGGTAGGTCATATCCTCCATATTTCCAACAGGCGTTGGAACAACATAAAGACGACCCGACTCTATCATATTTTTTTGCTTTTCTGCCATATCTACAAGAAATGATTTCTTATGATTTCCATAAACTCCTTAACTTCATCCGACTCTGGATCCCACTTCAGGTCTCCATAAAAATAATCCTCCGCTTCTTCATAAGAATTCATCGCGATAACAAGGTTTATTGCATCACTCATATCGGCAGCACTATTGCCAAATAACTCACGGCGGAAACGAAAAGTGTCATTAATAGAAAATGCACTGCGCAAATCCTTTGACTTATGGCGGATATAGGCATCCTCAATATTGATATTGGGATTATTTTTCTCAAAAGTATCTTCAGAAGCTACGTCTTCAATCTCATCGACTTCCTCTATATCTTCAATTTCCTCAACTTCTACAACTTCTTCGTTATCGAAAGTTGGTTTTTCATCTTCGGATATTATTTCATCTTCTACAACGATTTCCTCTCTTTCGGCTTCATCTGAATCAGCATCCTGCTGAGGCTCTTCCTCCTCAACTTCGACTACAGGTTCTGCATCATCCACTTCAGGCTCAACGTCTTCTTCCTCAGTCTCTGCCTCGTAATAAAAAGACTGTGGTTCCTCTTCTTCCTGCTCTCTCTCCTGGAAAAGTTTGATTTTCTCCATTGTTGAAGCGACTGCAGCAAAGGCTTCTGACTCTGTCTCATCTTCATTACTTTCAGCAACTTCGGGTTCATCCAAAGTTGCAGTTTCTTCATTCAGAGGGTCTTCTGTTTCAGAAAAAGACTCTTCAACAGGCTCCTGCGGATTTTCCGCATCTGGAGTTTCTACAAAGATGTTCAAGGAATTAGCATCATCAAGCAGCAGTTCCGCCTTCTCCTTGATTATTGACAAAACAGTTTCTGGAGTTGCATCACCCCTCTCCTGAGCAAGAAGTAGAACACCTTCCAACTCATACACATTCACGAGCATGCGCTTAATAACACTATCCATATCCTTTTAATTTTTAACAAAGATAGTGCAAGGAGAGAGCAGAAAAAAATAAAAACAAGAGTTTTTATCTTTTTTTTGCCGAGGTGCAGTTCACGAGGTGCAGTTTATTACTTTTACTATTTATATTCTATCTGTTGTCAGATTCAATCCATTCTATAAAAATAAACAACAATAAAGATATTTCCCGAAAAATGAGTATTTTTGCAAACGGAAAGACAAGGTCTTATATTTATATCTAAGCACCTCGGAATCAGGTTTAAGTCCTGAGCAGTACTCGCTGCCGTAACTTCCATAAAATCCTTGGAATGAGTCACTGAAATATCGGGAAGGCTCATTCGGCAATAAGGGGAAGAAGCCGGAATACAGTGTCTTTCCTTATTGTTTAATCGTCTGCGAGATTACCCTAATGGGTTTCGGACTTTAAAATTAATTATGAACAAAATTTTCCTCACATCACTCTGCGCCTTATCATCGCTATTTGCCAGCGCCAATGACTTTTCCGAAGAATTTTTAGACTCCATTTTTGAAATAAAAGAGGTTTCTGTTATCCAAATCAAGGACAAGGAAATCATCAAGCCCCACAAACTGTCGGGCATTGAACTTGAAAGGATGAACAGCCAGTCAGTTGCTGATGCTCTGCGATACTTCTCTGGCGTTCAAATCAAGGACTACGGTGGCATCGGCGGTTTTAAAACTGTAAATATAAGAAGCATGGGCTCAAACCATGTCGGAGTTTTCTATAATGGCGTTCAACTTGGCAACGCCCAAAACGGACAAGTTGACTTGGGTAGGTATTCCCTCGACAATGTTGAAGCAATATCTCTTTACAACGGTCAAAAAAGTGACATTTTCCAAACAGCAAAGGATTTCAGCACGGCAAGTGCCATTTATATAGCGACCAAGCATCCGCGATTTAAAGCCAATGAGCGCAGCCACTTTAAGGTACAAATGCGTACGGGCAGTTTCGGACTTGCCAATCCGTCAATCCTCTGGGAGCAAAAACTTGCCCACACTGTCCACATGTCGGCAAGTGCAGAATACACCTACGCAAACGGCAAGTACAAATTCCGCTATAAGCGAAAACTGGCAGACGGCAGCCTCGCTTTCGACACAACAGCAACACGCCAAAACGGTGACGTTCAATCATTAAGAACAGAAATAGGTATTTACGGATACATTCCAGAAGGGAAATGGAACATAAACGGATATTTCTACACTTCAGAGCGGGGAATTCCAGGAGCAATTGTCAATAATGTATTTCGCCACGGTGAAAGGCAATGGGACAAGGCTGCATTCGGCCAAGGTTCTTTTTCAAAAAAAATAACAGATTTCTATGAACTGAAAGTAAACGGCAAATTCTCATGGGACTACCTTCGCTTTCTTCGTAACGACCCGAAAGAACTATATTTAGACAATTCATATTATCAACGCGAGGCATACATATCTTTCGCCAACCTGTTTAAACTGACAGACTGGTGGAATATCTCATTCGCCATCGACGGACAAATGAACAATTTAACTTCATTTACCGCCCTATCCGACAGCCCGATAAAGCCAACGCGATTTACCGAATTCTACTCACTCGCAACGGCTTTCAATTTCATCCATGTCAATATCCAAGCGAGCGTTCTGGCAACAACAGTTCAGGAGACTGCCCGCAAGGACGAATACAAATTCAAAGACAAATTCAGCAGGTTCTCGCCAACTGTATTTATCAGTTACACCCCAGTTTTAGGGCATAACTTCCGCTTTGTTGGTTTCTACAAGAAGATTTTCAGAATGCCTACTTTCAACGAAAAATTCTATACGGAAACAGGAAATGCCGCAAACGTAAACCCAGAATACGCATCGCAGTATGACTTCGGAATCGAATATAAAAAAGAATTCAACTCCACTTTTTTTGATTATATAAACCTCAAGTCTGACGGATATTTCAACAAGATTACAGACAAAATAATCACATACCCGGCAGGTCAATTCCGCTGGAAAGTTATAAATCTTGGGAAAGTGGAAATTCTCGGCTCGGAAATATCTTCTACAATAGGCTTCCACATTGGCAATGTCAATATGCGACTTCTTCTCGAATATACTTATCAGCATGCCGTTGACAAGTCGGACCGCGAAGAATCATTCTATAACAAACAGATACCTTACGTTCCTCACCACAGTACCTCAACAGCGTTCAATGCAAACTACCACGGTTGGGACTTTAACTACAGTTTCATTTATACAGGAGAAAGATATAACGCACGAGAGCATGAGAAGGTTAACTTTGAACCACCTTGGTACACTCACGACATGTCATTGGCAAAGGAGTTTAAAATTAGAAAGGTAAACTGCAAAATTACGGGTGAACTAAATAACATATTTAATCAGGCATACGAAGTTATCCACAACTACCCAATGCCTGGCAGAAACTTCAGAATCTCTGCAAAAGTTGAATTTTAGACTTATTCATATTAAATATAAAAATGGCGGGGCTTTTTTTCCAAAACCCCCCCTTTTTTTTTTCCCCCCCGAAGGGGAACGCCTGCCGCTACAATGCCCGATCCTATATCTCGTGAAGAAAAGGGCAAATGGTTTGCCGAGCTTTTAGCTGTTCAAGACGAAATATCTAATCAGTTAAATTTGGACCTTATCGGTAAAACCGTAACGGTACTTTGTGAAGAGGTAACTTCAAACGGTAAACTTACGGGCAAAACCGAGTATTATTTTCGGTAGAGTTTGAGGGTGATGAAAGCCTAATCGGTAAGTTTGTAACAGTGCGTATAGATTCTTACAACAATACGCTCTGCGGTAAAATAATAAATTAAAAACAAATTTGAAAGGAATTTTAAAAAATGGGAGTTATAGAAGCAACAAGAGCGCTTGGCGCAGAAATTCAAAAGGACGAGCGTTTTATACGCTATGCAAAGGCAAAACTTGCAAACGACAATGATGCTCAACTGCAAAATCAGATTGGCGAGTTTAACACCATTCGTATGAACCTTGACCGCGAAATGAATGCTGAAAATCAAGACGAAGCAAAAATTCGTGAACTTAATGAAAAGCTTCGCGAAATATATACTGCTGTTATGTCAAGCAAGTCTATGCTCGATTATAACACTGCAAAGGCAGAGCTTGATGAAATGCTTAACGATATTAACAGCATTATCATGCAGTGCGTTGACGGCGAAGACCCTGCTACTGTTGAGCCGCATACCGCATGCACCGGTTCATGCTCTACCTGCGGAGGATGCCACTAAATTATTTAAGGGGAGTTTTTGCGTGGCACAGCCGCACAAAAACGAAAATTTATGGGGCAACATTTCGCAAAGTGAAATTGTAATTTTTTAACCAAAGGGGACCGAAACCATGGCAGAATTGTCGCCGATGATGCGCCAATATATGGAAATTAAAGAGCAAAATAAAGACTGCATCATTTTCTACCGTTTAGGTGATTTTTATGAAATGTTTTTTGAAGATGCCAAAATAGGCTCTGAAGAACTTGAACTCACCTTAACAGGCAGAGATTGCGGTCTTGATGAGCGCGCGCCTATGTGCGGTGTACCGTATCACAGTTGCGAAGGCTATATATCGCGCCTTGTTGAAAAGGGATATAAGGTTGCTATTTGCGAACAGGTAGAAGACCCTGCTACGGCAAAGGGTATAGTTAAACGCGATATAGTAAGAATTATCACCCCCGGTACTGTAATTGAGGGTGAAATGCTTGATGAAGCACGCAACAACTATCTTGCGGCGGCCTGTCTTTTTGACGGTAAAATAGGTTTTGTTTTACCGATGTTTCTACCGGTGAAGCGCATTTACCGAAATTTCAGGCGACGATATGTATGAGCAATTTTATAATGAGGTAATGCGATTTGCCCCCAGCGAACTTTTGATTGAAGCTGTATTTTGTGAAAGCATCAAAGATTTTTTAGAAGAAAAATACAGCGGTACGGTAACGTTCGCTCTCCAAAGTGTTTCGACTGTAAAGTTACCGAAGAACTGTTTTGTAAAAATTTTGATATACTAAGCCCCGAAAATATTGGTATAGAGCAGGGCAGTGTGTTGCAAAGTGTGCTCGGTGCGGTATTGATTATCTGCACGAAAACGGAAACACAGGCACAAT
>UQLZ01000035.1 GCA_900541935.1 uncultured Prevotellaceae bacterium
CAATGGTGTGAATCCGAATGAAGTGGCGAAGGAGTACCGCAGAAAGCAGAAACAGTTAGAAAGGATTAACGAAACAAACCCTATGCTTGACGACTACCACGTTGGCATAAGAGGACTTTCCGACATCATGACTATGCGAGAGGCTATTGAAGAAGCAAGGCAGGAAGCGGAAGAGGGTGACTATGAAACGCTGTCTGCATATCCAGACATCACAAACGAAATGCTTGAAGACGCACTGCAAAGCGGGAAAATAACGGTTTACAGTAGCAAGCCCATTAAAGACGGAAACTTTGTAACTCCGTCAAGGATGCAGGCTGAGGACTATGCTGGCGACGGCAGGGTGTACTCCAAGACAGTCAGCATTGATGATGTTGCGTGGATTAATACTGATGAGGGGCAATTTGTCAAGAACCGCAAGGACAAAGCAGAAAAAGCCCCACTTCGTTTCCAACTCATCGGAGAGCAAGGGGCGGAAGAAAGCACAAGCGGTGAGGATACAAAAAATCCGACTTGGGAAGAAATCACGGATGCACTCGAAAGTACACCTACCAGCCATACCGAAGTACCTGGCGTCAAAATGCATTCTTCCAAATCGGATACCGCAAAGATACATAATAATGAAGCCATAGCAAAAGACCTTGAAAAACTCGGTGAAAGTTTTAACAATAATTATGCTTTTAGTGCAAAGGAATTTATTGGGCAACTTGCTTTACGATTCAATATACCAGCAAATTCAGAGAATACAAGTTACAAGCAGATTCAAACACCAAACGGAAAAATAACTGTCCGTTTAAGCAATCATCAAGGGAATGCTATCAATTTTATTCTTAAAAACAGCAATAATCAAAACAATTATGGCATTGTTATTAAGACAGAACGAAACCTCTTTAAAGACAATGAAAATGTCAACTATCTTGAACTTGTTTATTTTGGAGACATCGTAAGCGGAAATTCAAATTTACAGAAAGCAATAACTTTAGGGTTGTCTGATTTTGTAAGAACAGGAAGCATTAAAGATATGCCAAAACCTAATTTGCTTAACGCATCTGGCTCATTTAAAAAGAAGATGAAAGAATTTGGCATAAACAGAAAACTTGAATATGACGACCCCCTTTACAAGATTTCGGAAGAGACTGAACAACCGACCACTTCTGCTATTGCTGATTCAGTTAGGTCGCTTGCAGAGAGGTTGCACCTTGACAATGTGGAGATAGTTACCGATGCTTCTGCATTGAGTGGTAAGGAAGCAAAGGCAAAAGGCTTCTACTCAAAAAGCACCGGCAAGATAACCATTGTTGTTCCCAACAACACAAGTGCAGAGGATGCAGTTCAAACCTTGCTTCACGAAGCCGTGGCACACTACGGACTACGCAAACTGTTTGGTAGCGAGTTTGACAACTTCCTTGATGCGGTGCTTGAAAATGCCGACAAAAAAGTGTTGGAACGCATCTACGACCTTGCAAGGGCTAACGGATGGGACTACCGCAAGGCAACCGAGGAATACCTTGCAACACTTGCAGAGACAACCGAGTTTGAAAATACTGGCAAAGGCTGGTGGAACAAGGTTAAGGAACTGTTCGTTGATATGCTACGCACATTGGGCATCAAAGCACTTGACGGCACTACCCTAACCGACAATGAACTGCGTTATATCCTTTGGGCATCATATCAGAACCTAAAGGGAACTAACGACACCCTTATAGGTCTGCAAACGATATTGTCAAGAGAGAAGATTTAGGTATTGAGAATACAGAGGATGACAAGTTGTTCCGCACAGAAGCGGAGCAACCAGTCTCCTATGAACAAGCAATGGTGCGTGACCTATACGACCAGCGTATGGCGAGCGGAGTATATCAGAGCATTGAGGCTTTACAAGACAGTATGCGTTCCGTCAAGGAGTTTATGGGTATGGTAGATAAGGCAGAAAACGGCAAGGCACGTTACATCGAAGACATTGATGACTTTGAGAACGCTTATCTCGGAGAAAACAGACTATCTTCACAAAACAAGGCAGAAACCGATTTGTCAGCCAACCTACTGCTAAAACCATTGCTTAGAGCAATGACAATTTGGATTTTTCAACACATCAATTGTCATAAAATCCATAGTGAGTATATTAAAGGTCAATAATTTATTAACAAGAGGTTCTCCTGCTCCAACTATCACCTTAATAACTTCTGCAGCTTGAATACTTCCAACAATGCCTGGAACTGCTCCTACGACTCCACTATCAGAACTTTTTTTGAGCATAACAGCCTCAGGAAATACACACCTAAGACATGCAGAACCAGGAACTATTGTCATTATATTTCCGTTAAACTCTCCTATAGAGCCATGAATTAGCGTCTTTCCTTGCGAAACACAGAAATCATTACAGAAATATCTCGTCTCTATATTATCAGAAGCATCAACAATAATATCATAACTTCTTGATATACCTTCTGCATTATCCTTACCAAATCGGTCTCGCACAGCACTAACCCTTATATCGGGATTCATTTTCTCCAATTTCTTCTTAGCGATTTCAACCTTTGCCATACCTAAATCTTCAGTAGAATAAAGAATTTGCCTTTGAAGATTGGAAATATCCACAACGTCTGAATCTACTATGCAAATTTCGCCAACGCCTGCGGCGGCTAAATATAAACATACAGGAGAACCGAGCCCGCCAGCACCAACAACAAGAACTTTTGCTTCTCTCAGTTTACGCTGTCCAGACTCGCCTATCTCTTTCAGCAACAAATGCCGCTTATATCTTTCTTTATCAACTATCATTCTTCTGAAACATCATCATACTTCTGGAAAAGGAAATCATTGTAAGGGAAACGCTTCATATGAATTTCCTTAGCCATTTCATATAACTTGTTTTTCAAATCTTCTATATTTATTTTCTCCTTTGCTGAGATAAATATGCAATTATCATTCATCTTTGCCATCCATGTTGACTTCAATTCGTCTAACGACATATTCTCACGCGTTTTAGGCGTCAAATCATCCTCATCTTTCTTCTTAAAAGTGAAGGCATCCACCTTATTAAATACTAGAATCATCGGCTTATCAGTAGAGTTGCACACTTCTTGCAAAGTCTTGTTAACCACCTCTATCTGCTCCTCAAACTGAGGGTGAGAAATATCCACAACATGGATAAGAATATCTGATTCCCTCACCTCATCCAAGGTCGTTTTAAACGAATCGACAAGGTGAGTCGGCAACTTGCGGATAAATCCGATAGTATCCGTTAAAAGAAACGGAAGGTTATCAATAATAACCTTTCGAACAGTTGTATCCAAAGTTGCAAAAAGTTTGTTTTCTGCAAAAACCTCAGATTTGCTTAGCAGGTTCATCAACGTTGACTTACCAACGTTAGTATAACCAACCAACGCAATACGAGTCAATTTACCACGGTTTTTTCTCTGTATCGACTTCTGCTTGTCGATAGACTTCAATTCCGCCTTTAGTCTTGAAATCTTATCCAAAATAATACGGCGGTCCGTTTCAATCTGCGTTTCACCCGGTCCTCTCATACCGATACCACCACGTTGACGCTCCAAGTGGGTCCACATTCGAGTAAGTCGCGGTAGAAGATACTGATATTGTGCAAGTTCAACCTGAGTTCTTGCTGTTGCTGTCTGTGCACGCTTGGCAAAAATATCAAGAATCAAGTTTGTTCTATCAAGAATCTTTATCTTTAATTCAGTCTCAATATTTTGCACCTGCTTTGTTGATAAATCATCATCAAAGATAGCCAATTCAATATCATTATCTTCAACAAACTGGCGTATCTCCTCCAACTTTCCTTTGCCTACAAATGTTCTTGGATTTGGATAATCTATTTTCTGCAGGAAAGTCTTAACACTTGTCGCTCCCGCAGTTTCGGCAAGAAAAGCCAATTCGTCAAGATATTCATTCGCTTTAGCCTCATTTTGCAATTGGGTTATGAGCCCGACAAGGACAGCCCTTTCTCCTATATATTCTGTTTTCTTTTCAATCATAAATCTATATTATTTTAAACCTTAAAAGGGATGTATCAAAAAAGCATTTTTGATACATCCCTATAGAACTATTTGACCAGTAGGCTATTTCTTGCTGCCTATTTTATAGTATCTGGAATTTAGACCGTTTACAACATCAGTTGTAATATCGTCAATATTTCCAACATACAAAGTAGCCGCCTTCTGTAGCACTACAGAGTATCCTTTTGCTTTTGCATATTCCTTGATGAATTTATCAACCGAATCGTTAAGTTGCTGCGTATTCATCATAAGTTCATTTTGCATAGAACGCTCAAGGTTTGCCATATAATTACGAGCATCACCCTGCATTTTTTGCAACTTTTGCTGATCCGCATTAAAACTTGCCTCTGTCAGATAGCCATTGCTCTTGTATTTGCGCTCAATTTCTCCAGCAAATCTCTGCAACTCATTTTCTTTTTGACGTCTTGCAGATTCCAATTTATTCTGACTGCGAAGCATTGCCTCGTTTACGTCTTTAGCAAAATTGTAACCTTTCATCAAAGAATCACCATCCACATAGGCTATTTTTAATGCTGACTCTACATTTTCTGTCTTTGCAACCTCTGCTGTGCCTTGTGCCTTTTCCTCATTAGAACATTGCGCAAACAAAACTGCAGACAAAATCAATAAAGAAGCCTTTGCGGCTCTTCCAAATCTATTCATGATAATTTTAATAGTTAATTGTTTTTACTTATCTGATTCTCCATGGGCACAATGAATACCTTTTTTCTTTAATGCCTTATTGTCGTGAATATGCATTGAAGGAAATTGACCTCCTCTTATAAAGAATACTTTTACACCTAAAAGCACTACACATATTAATATAACGCATATAGAAATTATTATCGTCATGCCCTTTTATAAAATTTTACTGCAAATATAGGAAAAGACCGACAATTTTAATGCCTAACTCAGATATATTTTGTACCTTAGAGGGCGATTTAAATTGTATTTAACAATAATTTTCAAATAAAGACGTTTAATTTTAAAATTATAAACAACTATGACACTCAAAGAACTTAAACCTGAACTTATTTGGGGAATTTTTGACCAAATAACACAAGTTCCACGTCCTTCAAAGAAAGAAGACAAGATACGTGAGTTTCTATTGGAATTTGCAAAAAAACATAATATTGAAGCAAAAACAGATAAAATCGGAAACGTTGCAATGAGAGTTCCTGCAACTCCTGGCAAAGAAAACGCTCCTACTGTTGTCCTTCAAGGCCACATGGATATGGTTCCAAACCAAACAAAACCTGAAACTCACAATTTTGAAACAGATCCTATTCAGGCTGTTGTTGACGGTGAATGGATACATACAAAAGATTATAAAACAACCTTAGGTGCTGACAATGGTATCGGTATGGCTGGAGCCTTGGCTGCCTTGATTGACAAAGGCTTTGAACACGGACCTCTTGAAGCATTGTTTACTGTTGATGAAGAAACAGGTTTGACAGGTGCTAAGAACGTTGGCGAAGGTATGATTACTGGTGAAATCCTAATCAACCTTGACTCAGAAGATGAGGCTCAGATTTTCCTTGGTTGTGCCGGAGGTATTGACACAATAGCAACATTCCGTTATGAAACAGAAGCCGTTCCTGCTGGTTACCAATTCTTCAACGTTTCTATGCTCAAATTTAGAGGAGGCCACTCCGGCGCAGACATTCACCTTGGACGCGCTAACGCAAATAAAGTATTGGCCAGATTCTTGAACGACTGCTATAAAGCATACGGTGACAATCTTGTAATAGCAAATATAAACGGCGGTGAATTGCGCAACGTTATACCGGGTAATGCAGTTGCAACTGTCGGTGTTCCTGCTGATAAGAAAGAAGATTTGAGAACTCGAATCAACCACTATGCTGCCGTTATCGAAGAGGAATACAAAGGCATCGAAGATTTGCAAGAAATAAAAATGGAATCAACAGACACTCCTACTAGCATCATTGATAAAGAAACAGCAAAAAGAGTTGTAAAAGCTATCGTTTCCGCTCCTAATGCAGTTATCGCCATGAGCCGTAGCATTCCTGGTATGGTCAGCACGTCTTCCAACCTCGCTCTTATAAAGACTGACGCCGAAAAGAAAGTAATCGTTGTTACAACTTCTCAAAGAAGTGAGGAAGAGACTCGCAAACATTATATTGCAAGCCAGATTGTTGCTCACTTTGAGTTGGCTGGCGCTGAAATTGAGCAAGGCGACGGCTACCCAGGTTGGACTCCTAACATGGACTCTAAAATCTTAAAAATTGCTGTTAAGGCATACGAAGATTTATACAACATCACCCCGGTATGCACATCTCTGCACGCAGGTCTTGAATGTGGAAACTTCCTTGCAAACAACCCTAAATTGGATATGATTTCATTTGGACCAACATTAAAGGACGTTCACACACCAAAAGAATCTATGCATATTCCTGCTGTAGAAAAATTCTGGAACCACCTCGTAAGAATACTTGTAATGGTCGCTGAATAGCATTATGGCAAAAACAAAAATACAAAGGGTGACATATCGGCAAATTGCCGGTAAGTCATCCTTTATTATTTTTAAATAATAGCAAACGCTTAAATCCGAAACCACATGCGACTCTTGCTCTCATTAATATATATATCTATCGCCTGCGCAGGATATGCAGCAGACATTAACGACACCTTAGACATACAAAAAGCACGCATAATTAATTCCGACTCAACAAAAGTTCAATGCGACACAATCATCCGACTTTGTGATGCTGACTATCGTCGGGTTGCAGAAGAATTAGGAATTGAAGTTGCAACAATGAAAAGCGTTGTTGAAGTTGAGGCAGGCATTACACATAAAGGTTTTTGTGAACCAAAGAAACCTATCTTAAACTTTGACGTAACAATCTTTAAAAAGTTTCTGAGAAAAAAAGGGTTTAATTACAAAAAGCATCTTAATAAAGAGGCATTTAAAAAAATAAATATTCGAAAATACGGGTCATACTGTAAAGCCCAATGGGCAAGATTTGAAAGTGCTTGCAAAATTGACAGCACATCAGCAAAAGAAGCCTCTTTTTGGGGAATGTTCCAAATAGGAGGTTTTAACTGGAAAAAATGCGGATGCTCCTCTATTAACGAATTCATTCAAAAGATGAGTGAATCTGAAGCCATGCAATTAGAATTATTCGCCCAATATTGTATTAATAATAATCTTGTAAAATACATACAGAAAAAAGACTGGCACGGCTTTTCATATAGATACAATGGACCCTCTTATAAATCAAAAGGTTACCATAAAAAGCTAAAGTCTGCTTACAAAAAACACAAAATTAAATAACATTTTTTAACACAGAAAAATTTGCAGTTAATTAAAAGTGTTATACTTTTGTAATGATTTCAAATATGAACATTTTTTACTGAATAAATTATGAGAGAACAGGCAATAGAGAGACTAAAATCGCTGGGCATTCGACCTTCAGAGCAAAGGATTGTCATCCTTGAATATCTCTTAGGTCATAGAACCCACCCTACAGTAGAAACTATTTATAGCGAACTGTCTCCCAAAATGCCCACCCTTTCAAAAACAACAGTTTATAATACACTTAAACTTCTGGAAGAAAACAATGCAATTTTGGAATTAACAATTGACAAACACAACTCGCATTTTGACGGCTATGTTGATCCTCACTCACATTTTATGTGTAAAAATTGCGGAAAGATAATTGACGTTGAACAACAAGAAAATACATTCAAAGATGAACATTCCGAAGCGGGTTTTGTTATACAGGAAACGGAAATTTATTACAGAGGCCTATGTGCCGAATGCATAAATAAAAGCAATAACAATTAAAACTATAAATAACAAATTAAAATCTTACTATTATGGCAAAGAAATTTATCTGCACAGTATGTGGTTACGTTCATGAAGGTGAAACTGCTCCAGAAAAATGCCCACAATGTGGCGTTCCAGCAAGCAAATTCAAAGAATTAGTAGAATCTGAAGCTCTTCAATTCGTTACAGAACACGTTATCGGTGTTGCTAAAGGTTGCGACGAAGAAATGATCAAAGACCTTAACGCTCACTTTAACGGCGAATGTACAGAAGTTGGTATGTACTTGGCAATGTCTCGTCAAGCAGACCGTGAAGGTTACCCAGAAATCGCAGAAGCATATAAACGCTACGCTTGGGAAGAAGCAGAACACGCTGCAAAATTCGCAGAACTTCTTGGTGACATGGTTTGGGATACTAAGACAAACCTTGAAAAGAGAATGGCGGCTGAAGCAGGTGCAAATGCTGACAAGATGCGCATCGCTAAGCGTGCTAAAGAATTGAATCTTGACGCTATCCACGATACTGTTCATGAAATGGCTAAGGACGAAGCACGTCACGGACAAGGTTTCGAGGGTCTTTATAACAGATTTTTCAAAAAGTAAGAAATAAATTCTGAAATTGATAAGGTCAGGTGATTACCTGACCTTATTTTATTTGTTAAAATTCAAGAAAGAAATCACTTAAACAATTTGCTTAAAATCTGAAATAGATTAACTTTGGAATAGAATAGATTACCTAAGAAAAATGAGAGACTTTACAAAATATTTGCCGCGAATCGGATTCGATACTCCAGTTGAAATCAACGAACTGTTGCAAGTAGCGAGAGATGATAGTGAACTGCTTATCTGCCTTCGCGGAAAAAAAATACATATATACTATCGTGGTGGTAAAATTCTTGGCATTTCGCCTTCCAGAAATTCATGCAAATTAGACTTTGATAAAAAATACCTACAGATTACATCCCTACCCTTCAATCTACAATGGTTAAGCAGTTATGGCAATAAAGATATAATTGAAGAGCCTAAAAGGTTTTTCTCCGATGCGAAAGAAGCAATGTCTCTCTGGTTTTATGAGCACCCGAAGCAAGAAAGAGAAGACCAGCAAAAGATTGCACTGAATAATGCAGTCATTGAAGAAGAAGCACTTGCTATTGTTGACATTGAATATGCTGTATCATTCAATTCCTCGTGCTATAACGAAAATTATATCGAAACTTTTGAAACTCACAACAGATACCCAAATCCTCGTTTCGACATTATTGCAATCGACAAGACCGGACAAATTTACATACTTGAACTAAAAACAGGTATTGACTCAACTGATAACGCAACCACTCACATTACAGACTTTGTTGCAATGATAGGCTCCCACAATATAGGAGATAATATAAACAAACCCGAGCCGAGATATATGACTTTCCTGAAAGAAATGGATATGATGATAGATACCCTCAATAGAGAAAGGTATAGACACGAAAACTTTTTGCTCCCAAAAGTAAATTTCACCAAGAAACCCATTTTTGGATTTGTATTCACCATAGAAATCAATCCTAAAAGCAATGGGTACACTCCTAAATATCAGACTAAGAGAATTCAAGAAATTGTAGAAGGCTCATTAAGTAAAGCAATTGCAATATCAGAAGAAAGAGGCCTTGGAAATGACGTTTTGTCATTCCTCTACGAAGGATACATTATGAAAGATGTAATTTTTGTTGGTAATGACTTTAAACTTATGATATGAATATAACAATTCACCGTGGCACAGACCAAATCGGCGGTTGTATAACCGAATACGAACAAGATGGATGGAAACTCTTTGTTGATTATGGAGAGCAATTGCCAGGCTCCAAGCATGAAGGAGAACCTATTGAGGTTGAAGGTCTGACAAAAGGGTATACTGATAAAAGTGCTCTATTCATAACCCACTATCATGGAGACCATATTGGAAGAATAAGTGAACTGCCAAATGAGTTGCCAATATACATTGGTAGCAAAGCACTTGAAACCTATACAAAATTGCAGCACAGACTTTCTTATATTAAAGGGGATACTGGAGAGAAAGCAAAAGCGACAGTAAATCGCTTACAAAGAGCTATAACCTTTCAACCAGAGCAAACAATTAACTTCGGTCCCTTTACGATAACAGCACATCATTCTGACCATTCTGCTTTCGATGCTTTTTCTTTTGAAATAGAGTCCGCAAGTGGCAATCGCGTTCTTCATACTGGAGACTTTAGAGCGCATGGCGAAAATTTGCCCATACTTAGCATTAAGCAAGTTGATGCTATTGTCTGCGAAGCTACTAACATTTCCCGAGATATGGCATCTCTACCAGAATGCCTTATTACGAAAAGATTTGAAGAAGAATTTAAACGTAATAAGAACAATTTTGTTTTTGCATCATCAACAAATATCCAAAGGATTTTCAATATTTGCCAAGCAGCCTATAATGCAAATAAAATAGTCATAATGGATGAATACCAATATGATATTTTAAAAACTGCCTTAGGTGAAACATATAAACTTAATGCCCATCCTTTTATTTTGAAAATTCATAGACACTCCTCAAAACCTCAATTTTTTGTACCTCACAAATTAAATAAATTGATGAGATGGAAAGGGTTCGTTTTGTTTGCAAGGAGTACTAAGCAATATCTGCAAATAATGGACGGAGTTAGCGAATGCACAAAGTATCTGTCAATGTGGAAAGGTTATACCAACGCACATGAAGCAGCCTATAACCAGAAATTATCCGATGCTTTAGGCTACAACTTCGAATATATCCATACTTCGGGGCATGCCGATAATGAAACTCTGAAGCAACTATTCAATAACATAAAACACAAAGTTATAATTCCGATGCATACCGATGATCCTGAATTGTTTTCGAGAATTTTTTCAAAATACAGTTGGAATGTAAAATTTCTTATCGATAAGGAAACCTTAAACCTCAACGACTTATGAAAATTTTTCACATTTCCGATACTCACAGATGGCATAGACGAATGCAAAACTTGCCCAATGCTGATATAATTGTTCATTCCGGTGACTTTACTATAAATGGGAGTGAAGAGGAGGCAATAGACTTTCTAAACTGGTTCTGCGACTTGCCATACAAGCACAAGATTTTTATTTGTGGCAACCATGACGAGTGCCTATATGGAGCAGACATTAACGGTCTTGATGATAACGTACACTACTTGTGCAACTCAGGTATCACCATTGAAGGGATAAGATTCTATGGAGTGCCTATGTTTCTTGAAGATTGCGTAACCGAAAGACAGTCTTTGTATTACAAACGGATTCCTACCGACACAAATGTGCTAATTACTCATACTCCACCATTCGGCATTCTTGATTTTGATGATAATATCAATTTTGGGTCTGAAGAACTGCTTGATATAGTAAACACAATTAAACCGCAACTACATTTGTTCGGTCACATACACCAGCACCACGGCATTACAAAAGTAGGCGAAACCACCTTCTCCAATGCCGCCATAATGAATCAGGATTATACTGCAATTACAAATGGGAATTTACTTTCTTTATAATTTAAAACAGTTTAAATACAACGATTATTTATAACTTAAAAACCCAGATTGCAATTGGCAAACCTGGGTTTTGATATAATTGAATAATGCAGAATTAGCAAGTTAATTCAGATTCCAATTTCATTACTATCTTTTTGAAATCCTTGTCAACAGACAAACGCTCGTCAATAGCCTTACATGCGTAAAGAACTGTAGCATGGTCTCTGTTTAACTTAGCGCCTATATTTGTTGACGACATCTTTGTATGCTTCTTTGCCAATGCCATAATCAACTGACGAGAATCGGCAACATCTCTTTTCCTACACTTGCTATATAGCAAGTTAACGTCAATAGAAAATTCTGAACAAACTGTTTCAACGATGCTTTCAAAGGTAACTTGCTTCTTGGTAATTCTGATTGAATTTGCAAGAACCTTCTTTGCCAAATCTACTGTAAAAGGAACGTTAAGTGCCGTTGCGTATGCCAATAAGGAAACGAAAACGCCTTCTATCTCACGAACATTATCCTTAACGTTTTCAGCAATAAAGTCAATTATGTCTTCCGGAATATCAACACTTGCCTCCTTTGCCTTACGAACAAATACACTTTTTCTCAATTCAAAGTCAGGACTTGCCAACTCTACTGTCATACCCCACTTGAAACGGGATAAAAGGCGTGGCTCCATACCGTCAAGTTCTGATGGAGGACAATCGCATGACAAAATCAAATGTCTTTGAGTATTGTGCAAATAGTTAAATATATGGAAGAACGTGTTTTGTGTTCCTGTCTTACCAGCAAACTCCTGAACGTCGTCAATAATAAGCATATCGATACTCTTGTAGAAGCCGATAAAATCATTGACTGAATTATTTCTTACAGCTGTTGTATATTGAGACTCGAAAGTTCGTGCACTAAGATAAAGCACCCTTGTTTCGGGGTATCTTTCCTTCATCTCATTTCCTATAGCCTGAATAAGGTGAGTCTTGCCAACACCTGTCGGCCCAAAGATAAACATTGGATTAAATGTCTGTGCTTTTGGGTTCTCAACAATCGCAGATGCTATAGTATATGCCAACTTATTGCTGTTACTTTCGCAATATTTGTCAAATGTATATGACTCGTTCAACTGCGAATCAAGGGCTTCGAATTTCTTAGGAGTAAAAGGGTTTGGCAACGGAGCAAGATGCTCTCTCTTTGGCAAGTTTGTTACTGATGTTTCTGAATCATCTTTAACAACATCGTAGGTATATTTCATACCTCTTATTGTAGGGAATTGCTTTTTCAATGCTGCGGCCAACAGATTGAAGTATTTCCCTTCCAACTGCTCAACATAAAAGGCAGTAGGTACACGCAAAACGAGCGTATCATCGACGAAACTTTCCGCCGATATAGGCTCAAACCATGCCGTGAATTGCTCTTCATTATTGAGATTATCACTAATAAAACGAAGACAATTCTCCCATTGCTTTTTCAAATCTATATTCATTCCTTCCTTTAAATTACACTGCAAATTTTGTAAAAAAAAAGAGATAAAACAAACCCTAAAATATTTGCTTTTATATAAATCGGCAAAGTCTCCTATCAATCAAGCACTTAGCGATAAGTACTCGCTTTTGCATCAAGTCCCACTTAATCAACAACTTAACCAAAACAACATATTTATATTATAGACAACTACAATACCCAAATATCCTACTAATCAAAGGTATTAGAGTAAAAGGGGGAAAAAAGGCGGCATAACCCTTATTTAGAATTATTCCAAATAAAGATATGCCGCTGTTTTTTAGAATAACTTAAAGTTCACGTATTTCTTAGGATTCTTTCTTAAATCAACAATAATCGAGTCCAAACTGACAATAGTTGCATCTATGTGGTTATAAAGCCCCTTATCGTTAAGCAACATACCCAATGAAGAGTCCTTACTGTTAACCTTACCTGTTATTTGTGCAAGGTTTGATGTTGTTGTCTCAACATTCTGCATTGTCTCCTTCAGTGGGATATTTTTCAATTCAGCACTGAGCACTTTCAAATCACCGGATATTTGAGCCAAGTCGGCTGTAATATCTCCTGCATTAGCAATAACTGGGTCTATTTTACCAGAAGTAACGGCAAGGTTTTTTGATAATACTTCAAGATTTCTTGAAACTCCGTCAAGCCTTGTTATTGTTTTTTCTAAAGCAGGATTAGATACAAGAGTATCAACATGAGCAAGAATGCTGTTCAATTTCGGGAGCATATCTATTACCGCAGGAATAACATCTGTTGAAAGTTCTGCCATTAAATCTCCAGCACGCTCACCTGGAATAGTATCTGTATTTGAAATAAATTCATTACCAGGAGCCATATCAACAGTCAACATTGCTGTTCCCAAGACACTTGTTGACAACTGCAATTTACTGCCTTTTGTCAACTTGAAATTTTTATCCATATCAATTTCTACTGCAATCTGACCTGGTTTGTCATATTGATACTGAATATCTGTTACCTGACCAACCTTGTAACCGTTAATCGTTACCGGAGTTGCAATAGTCAATCCTGTCACATCAGAAAATGATGCGTAATAAAGGTTTGACATCTTAAAGACATTAATTCCTTTAAGATAATCTATACCAAAAAATAATACAGCAAGGCTTATAAAAAGAATTAAGCCCATTGTAATCTCTCTTGTAAAAATTTTCTTCATATCTATTTTATTCTTTTTCCATTTTTAAATTCTACCACAAAAGCCCCTGGATGATGATTTTTCACTTTTTGCAAAAGCTCAAATGCCTCATCTTTGTCATTTGTTTCACCATAAGTGTATTTATAAGTTCCATTTTCCTTATAAATATCAACCTTATCCATATCTAACTTTTTAAAATAACTGCTGCGTGATGACAATTTTTTAGGAGAGGAAACGAATTGCACCTTGTAGACAATCTCATCTTTTCTAACCTTATCCTTTTTTGAGATATTCTTATTACCCTTATGTTTTTTATCTTTTTCTCCAGTAACTGTAGCATAAAATAAATCGTTCGTTTCCTTATAACTTTTGAAAGCCTCATAAATGGCATCTGCCATAGTTCTTTGCCCCTCCTCAGATGTCAGGAATTTCTCCTGAGTTGGATTGCATATATAATCCAACTCAACAAGGACTGCAGGCATACTTGTCTTTGCAAGCACAAGGAATCCAGCTTGACGAACGCCCTTATTCAATCTGCCTGCGTCTTCAAAATTTTTCTGAATCATTGATGCAAAAGACACACTCTGATCCATATGCTTACTCTGGCTAAACTCAAACATTATGTATGATTCTGTTGAATTAGGGTCAAAACCTTGATATTTTACAGAATAATCATCTTCAAATTCAATAACTGAGTTTTCGCGAACAGCTACATCAAAATTATCATCAGATCTATGCAAACCCAATGTATATGTTGATGCTCCCTGTATTTTTGTTCTGTTTCTATTCTTTAATGCTACTGAATTTGTATGAATTGAAATAAACAAATCTCCTTTGGCCTTATTGGCTATATCTGCCCTGCCCTGAAGGGAAACAAATTTATCGGACTTTCTTGTATAAACAACATCTACATCCTTACAATTATCCTCAATCTTTTCTCCTAACAGCAAGGCAACAGCAAGGTTGATTGACTTTTCATTAGATCTCTTTCCCAATGCTCCGTGGTCCTTTCCACCATGACCGGCATCTATAACAACCACAAAGTTTTTGGCTTCTGCAGTTGAAACAGGAAATAGCAATCCCATAAGGACTGCTAATAAAACTATCCAATATTTACTTATTCTTTCCATTCTTATTACTGCAAAAGTAATACAATTTCACCGAATAAAATAATTAAATATAAGTGCAAAACTAAGTTCCCGATGAAAATTTATATTATTTTTGTAACACTTTTAGATTGTGATAATTTTTACGCTTATGACAACAAATTTGAAAATTCTTAAATCAACAATATATGCAATTGTGTTCTTACTAACATTTACAAATTGCCAAAATTCTGATTATAAAGAAATTACAATTAACAGATTCGACATCGATGCTTCAAACTACGTCAATTTGGATAAAACTGGGAAAGCGGAATTTCATAATAAATATTCTGATGTGATTGAATTATATATCAACAAAATATATCCTGACACAAACATTTCAATTTGTTCCAAAATGGAAAATTTTGCGAACTCAAAAGCGACAAAATATTTTACAAAAGATATAAATTTTGCCTTTTCTGACATTTCAGCAATTCAAAAAACACTTTCTATTGAAGCATTAAATTTTAATGAAAAAGCAAATATTAAATTTCCTAAAATATTTACTGCCATTATTCCATATAACCAATCTATCCTTATAACTGACTCAACAGCAATTATTGGTCTTAATCACTATTTAGGCAAAAATCACCCTGCCTATGAAGGATTCCCTTCATTCCGCAGGAACTTCAAAATTTCCGACAAAATCCCTTACGATTTAGCAGAGGCTATTATTAAGACAAAGTATCCTTATACCCCAAAAGAGAACACACTTCTGGAAAGAATGCTTTATGAAGGTACAGTTGCAATGGTTGCTTCGGAAGTTATACCAGACTTTAAAGAGAACTTGTTTTTCAACTTCTCAAGCGAGCAACTTTTATGGTGTAAAAAGAATGAAGCCAAACTGTGGAACCAGTTGTTGATTGATGAAAGCCTTTATGTATCTTCTGAATCTATTATTGACCAATACCTCAACCCTGCCCCATTTACTCCAGCATTCACACAAGACTCTCCTGGAATGGCTTGCAGGTGGCTTGGGATGAGAATAGTTAACTCCTATACAGATAACAGTGGCACATCTGCATTAATCACTATAACTAAAAATGTTTATCAAGAAAGTCAGGCAACCCTAATTAACTCTAAGTATAATGGCAAATAAGATATACGGCTTAATCGGAGCCAAACTCGGTCATTCCTTCTCAAAAGATTTCTTCTCCAAAAAATTTGCAAAGGAAGACATTTCCGCTGAATACCGAAATTTTGAAATTGACAATATCGAAAAATTTAGCGATATTATTGAATATGGTGTTTACGGACTTAATATTACAATTCCCTATAAAGAGCAAGTGATAGATTTTCTCGACAAGATAGATCCCATTGCAGCAAAAATTGGAGCAGTCAACGTCGTGAAAATTGTTCGTAACGCTGATAATTTAGAAACTATTGGTTACAACTCAGACATCGTTGGTTTTACCGAATCGATCAGACCATTAATAGAAAATCATCATAAGAAGGCATTGATTTTGGGTACTGGCGGGGCTTCTAAGGCCGTTATCGAAGGGTTAAAATTAATGAATATCAGAAGCCAACTTGTTTCGCGGACTAAAAGTCCAAACACAATTACATATTCAGAATTAAGCTCCAATTTATTGGAAGAATATACCATTATAGTAAATACGACTCCTTTGGGTATGTTTCCAAATACCGATTCATATCCGGACATTCCTTATGAATTTCTCAGCAACAAACATCTTTGCTATGACTTGACATACAATCCTGAAGAAACCAGATTTCTTAAACTAAGCCGCGATAACGGTGCTAAAACAAAAAATGGTCTTGAAATGCTAATTCTTCAGGCATTGGAATCTTGGAGAATTTGGAATATGTAGTATGAACCTGCAACTCGCCCAATACCCTTTTCTAAGAATTGTCATTCCTCTTATTTTGGGGAATGCAATGGCTTTATTGAGCCTGCCTCCATATCTATTCTTTTTATCCAGTGCGCTTTCTGTAATATTTCTAATTTGGTATGCAGCAACTAAGGAGCCTTTAAAAAAATACAAATTAAACAAGTTATACCCAATTCCTTTATTCCTTCTATTACTATCTTTAGGATGGTTGAATGGCTATGTCAACAAACCATCATGTATAAATGACAAATACGTTGGCAAACCCATATTCATCACTGCTGAAGTAGAGGAGGCAAAACATGGGAACGTAACTCTAAATACAATTTCTTCAGCAATCATAAACAACAATGAAGAAAAACTATCAATTGTTTTCCAAGGTAATGACTATAAAATCAAACAAGGTAGTATAATACGATGCCGATTAACCCTTGACAAAATTATGCCTTCCGTAGTTCCCTACTCTTTCGATTATGCTCAATATCTTAAAAGCAAAGGCATTTTGTACCGAGGTTTTGTTGAAGAAGGCAATTATATAATTATTGGTGAACATAATAATATATTTACTGCTGCTAACAGCATCCGAAACTCTATCATAAAATCAATATTCTCTTGCGGCTTTTCTGATGACACAGCAAATTTCCTTATTACAATACTTACAGGCGACAATCAGTTTCTTGACGATGAAACAAAGATTTCATTTTCTCACTCTGGACTTGCCCACATACTTGCCGTAAGCGGTCTGCATATCGCTATAATTTCCATAATAATAGCCTTTGCCCTATCTTTCCTCGACAGGTTAAAAATGAAATGGATGAGACTAACCATCTCTCTTATCTTTGTTTGGGCGTTCTGCTTTATAACAGGACTTTCGCCTTCTTCAGTTAGGGCTTCAATTATGGCAACATTCCTAATAACGGCTATCCTGTTTCATAAAAAGCATAACACCACAAATGCTCTGGCCGCCGCTGCGGTGATTACACTGATAATCGACCCCCTCGCCATTTCTGATATAGGTTTTCAGTTGAGTTATCTATCTGTGGCTACCATAGTGATTCTTGCCAACTCCATAACCATTGGCGGTCGATTCTCTTGGAAAAAGAAAATATCAGAACTTTTCGCAGTTTCTATCGCAGCCCAATTAGGAACTTGCTTTATATCAATATTATATTTTAAAGTTCTACCGCTATCTTTTATTATCGCAAACGTTATAATTGTTCCTATCCTGCCATTTTTTGTCATATCAGCGATATTGGCAATTCTGCTATCGGTCATGGGTGTTAACATTGGTTTTATTCCGGCTTGCATTAATACTTTTTACGACGGTATAAGATATATTGCTGATTTTTGCTCTGGTATAGACATCATGACATTCGACAATATATGGCTAACCCCCATTGCTGCAATATTTTTTACTTTGGTAATTATTTCCATAGGTCTGTGGCTACGAAACAGAAATGAAACATACCTAATATGGGTTGCATCTGTTTTTGCGGCAATTGCATTTACCGACTTGACTTATCAAATCTGTACAACTCCACGACAAGGTTATTTTATTTCTGATGAATACGAGTCAACGAATATAGTAGCACTCGACAACAACGAACTTTTCATAATCAACTCCAATAATGATTCATTGGAAATTGCAAACTTTCTGGAAAGACAAAAGGCAATGCTTTACCGGCTGGGAATAAACAAAACGCATTTCATTACAGACGATTTTCAAAACAGCAAACTGGCTCACCATAAAAGCCACTCATATTTCAACGGAAAAACTTTTATTTTTGCAAACGGCAACTATCGCAAAAAAACAATTCAAAAGAAACGTCTGCACATAGATTATGCAATTATAACCAATCACTTTTATGGCTCAATAAATGACCTTGAAAAGACTTACGAAATTTCCACATACATCCTGCCAAAAGAAATTTATAAAAACAAACGCCTTGAACTTGCTAAAGAATTTGAATTATTAGAAAAAGATTTTATAGATATGTCAAAAGGCGGCAAATGTGAAGAAGGTTTCTCTTAAACCATTACCTCCATTATACCGCCTTATTAGAAATTTGTATGTTTCTATTTGTAATCAATCGCAATCTTTATCACCCCATCTCGCTTTGCTTCAAAAAGGTCGTATGCTTCGGAAATTTTCTCCAGTGGATAGCGGTGGGTTATCAATGGTGTTGCGTCTATTTTTCCTTGCCTTATCAATTCCAAAATTTCCGCACAATCACAACCGTCAACTCCACCTGTCTTAAATGTAAGGTTTTTGCCATACATATTCGGCAACGGCAAAACCTGCGGCTTATCATATAGAGCAACAACTGAAACAATGGCATTTGGACGGGCACAACGCCAAGCAAGTTCAAAAGTATTTTGACCTCCTGCAACTTCAATAACCCGATCTGCGCCACCTCTATAAGACTGCGACAAAACATATTCCTCACATTCATCAGGTGTAACAACTGCGACTTGCGGATAATGCTCCGAAACAAATCTGCGTCTTTCGTCTGAACGCTCACAAACAATTATTTTCTTCGGCCTTTTCAAAATTGTACATAATAGTGTACATATTCCCGTCGGTCCTGCACCAATAATAAGCACAATATCATCTTCTGTTATATCTGAAATCTTCGCAGCCCAAAAACCTGTTGCAAGAACATCGCCAACAAACAAAGCCTGCTCGTCACTTACGCTATCCGGGATAATATCCAAGCCTTGATTAGCCAACGGTACTCGCACATAAGGAGCCTGACCGCCATCTATACGGCAACCTAAAGCCCAGCCACCATGTGGTGATGTGCAATTATTCACATATCCATTCTTACAGAAAAAGCATTCGCCACAAAAGGTTTCAACATTGACCGTTACCCTGTCACCAACTTTAACCTTGCTTACATCAGAGCCAATCTCCTCTACAATGCCAACCATTTCATGTCCCAAGGTTATGCCTGGAACTGCACGAGGAACGCTACCATGCTTGATATGCAAGTCACTTGAGCAGATACTGCTCAATGTTAGGCGAACAATTGCATCGCCATTGTCAACTATAGCAGGCTTAGGCTTGTCAACTAACTCAAATCTACCTTTTTCAATATATGTATATGCTTTCATATCTTTTGATTTACTTGTTACAAATTTACCAAATAATATAACAACATACAAAAGAAAGAATATAAACGATTTTTTTACAGACAATACAATATTACCAAGATAAAAACGTTATAATAACAACTAAAAACAAATTGCCTATGGGAGAAACCAATACTCATTCTATCATTCGTAGTAACGGTGAATTGATAATCAAAGCACCAAAACTATCTACAATTAACCTTATCAAACAGTTTGCAAGAACATATTCATTCAACAAAAACGAGAAGATAGCACTCGATAGAATCATCGCAAACTAAGAAAAATGAAAGTATTTTGTAATACTGGTATGAACCCCGACAGTTTTTTATCCAACTTTCGGGGTTCTTATTTTTTCCACTCTTTCTTTTCTATTAAAAACCAGTTATACAATTTTACACATAAGGATTTTATAAAACAATGAAATTATTTTATTGTTTCAGTCATCGGGTTGCATTTTTGGTCTTTTGGTTTATAATTTTTATTGGGGAATTTTTTTCTTGTTATTTTTGCGGTGCAGACTGCAGAGAAGCCCTGTTGTGGGCGGGACTGCAAAAAATTTATTTAGCAAGAGTTTACTTGACGCTCTTTCGTAGCAAACTGAAACCTGGAAAATTTCAACTACAGTCAAGAATTAAATAGCAGTAGATGCCTTACTGTTATGCACCGTCTTCAATAGCTGGTGCGAGATTGTCTGCTATTGATATGCTCATATATATTTTGAGACTTCTTTGCTATTCATTCTACTGTAGTGGGCAATTCTAAAGCCTCAGTTTGCAGAATAGGTAGCATATATTGCTCTCACTCTTTATATTTCCAAAACTATGATGCAACATTATTCGTTCCTGGTGGAAGTTTTGATTATTACAAGAATGCAGAGAATTGGAAAAACTTTAATTTAATAACAGAAGGTGTTTGTGGCGTTGAGGGCATTGCTACTGACGGAAGCAATGTAGTTGCCATAGGCGGAGCTATTGAGGTTAGCGGAACCGATGGCGAACGCGTAGAGGTTTATAGCGGAATGGAAACAAGGATTTCGGTAGCGAAAGGCATTTACATTGTCCACTTCGCAGGCACAGTGCATAAAATGATTTTGTAATACTGCAAATTGATTAATAAAGGTTCGGCACTCGTGGTTTTCCCCGAGTGCCGAATTTTTTATGTGTAGATGAATAGTATTTATAGTATATAGGCGGTTGGAGACAATGGTTGTTTGCAAAAACGGAAACAATTCAAAATAAATCTAAAAACTGCGTTTTTGCTATTTTCTGCCCTCGCCTCTCACTAATTTTTGATAACTTAGGCCTCACCTTAACAAAACAAATAATTCAAGCATTCTTTGTTTTGTATTCGGTTTGCACTAACTTTGCAATAGTGATAATAATTGATACTAAAATCAAAAATTTTACAGATATGAACAATTTTCAAGATTTGGTTGTAAACCGCCGTAGCATAAGAAAATATACTGACCAGGAACTAAATGGCGATAATGTTAAGAAAATTCTTGAGTCTGCTCTAATTTCTCCCTCTTCTAAAAGTAAGATGCCTTGGGAATTTGTCGTTGTAGAAGACAAAAACGTTCTTACACAATTAAAGGAGTGCAAGCAATTTGGCACGAAACCACTTGAATCTTGCCCATTGGCAGTTGTTGTCTGTGCGGACCCTACTGTTAGCGATGTTTGGATTGAAGATGCTTCTGTTGCTGCTTTTATGATTCAACTACAGACTGCAGACTTCGGTTTGGGCAGTTGCTGGGTGCAAGTACGCGACCGCTTTATGGAAAACGGAGACCCTTCTGAAGAATATGTAAGAAATATCCTCAACATTCCGGACCATATCCGCGTTCTTTGCATCGTCACTTTAGGATACAAGGATGAGGACCGCAAGCCTTATGATTTGTCTAAAAACAAATGGGAAAAAATTCATATCGGACAATGGTAAGCAAAGAGACAACAGTTTCAATTATCGGCTCTGGCAATGTTGCAACCCACCTTGCTCTTGCATTGAAAGAGAAGGTGAATGTTGTTCAAGTTTATAGCCACACATTGGATAATGCCCGCTCTCTCGCTGCCAAAATTTCGGATAAATGCTCTTTTTGCAACGATGTAAACGCCTTGCAAAAAACTGATATATTCATTGTTTCCATAAAAGACGACACCGTTATCAGTTTTTTAAATTCCGTTTCCGAAGAGTTGCACAGTTCCATTTGGGCACACACCTCTGGCAGCGTTGGAATGGACGCTTTTGAAAACTTCGGCAACAAGTACGGCGTTTTCTACCCTCTCCAAACATTCTCAAAGAATGTTGATTTAGAAATAGAGGACATTCCTTTTCTTATAGAAGGTTCCGATAAAGAGACGCAAGGCACATTGGTTGCTCTTGCCGAATCCATTTCTAAGACAGTCCTAACAGCAGACAGTGACACACGGGCTAAGATACACCTTGCAGCAGTCTTTGCATGCAATTTCTCCAACTATATGTACACTATGTCGGAGAACATATTGAAGAAATACAATATCCCCTTCTCTTTACTTATCCCTTTAATCAAGGAAACAGTAAGAAAGGCTTCAGTCGTCTCCCCAAAAGATGCGCAGACAGGACCAGCAGCAAGAGGTGATATGAAAATTATCAACAAGCATATTGACCTATTGGACTCAGAGTCTGAAAAAAACATATACAAAATGATTTCGCAAGAAATAATGAATAGAAGAAAATAATATGAGCGGAATATTATACGATTTAACCAAGATAAAAGCATTTGCGTTCGATGTTGACGGAGTTCTTTCAGCGTCAACAATTCCTTTGCACCCGTCAGGCGAGCCAATGCGAATGATAAATATTAAAGACGGCTACGCAATCCAGTTAGCGGTCAAGTTAGGCTATGACGTTGCCATCATCACTGGCGGCAATACCGAATCTGTAAGGAAACGCTTTGAAGGGCTTGGCGTTAAGGACCTTTATCTTGGAGCAAAAGTCAAACTGCCAATTTTTCACGAATGGCTTGAAAAGCGCGGTTTGCAGAAAGAAGAAGTTATTTTTATGGGCGATGACATTCCTGACTATGAAATAATGAAAGAGGTAGGATTGCCAATATGCCCTAACGACGCATGTACTGAAATTAGAGAAATTTCCAAATACATCTCCCCTTTTGACGGCGGAAGAGGCTGTGCAAGAGACGTTATAGAGCAAGTTCTCAAAGCCAAAGGTGATTGGTTAAAAGATAAAAAAGCATTTGGTTGGTGATATGTTAGACAAAGTAAAAAAATACGACATCATTTTGGCAAGCGGCTCTCCAAGAAGAAAGGAACTGCTCAAGGGGCTTGAACTTGATTTCACCGTATGGTGCTTAAAGGATATTGACGAATCCTATCCACCAGACTTCGACGCAAAAAAGGTTGCCGAATTTATCTCTGAAAAGAAAGCAATGGCATACAAGCCACAAATGAACAATAATCAACTGATTATTACAGCAGATACCGTTGTCGTTGTTGACGGAACAGTATTAGGCAAGCCGTCAAGCATCGAAAACGCAAAAGAGATGTTGAGAAAATTATCAGGCAAAACGCATTCAGTGATTACTGGCGTTACCGTACTTTCTTCTGAAAAACATATATCATTTTCTGCAGAAACAGAAGTAAAATTCGCTGATTTGCAAGAAGATGAAATTGATTTCTATGTCAATACATTCAAACCGCTTGACAAGGCAGGCGCGTATGGTATACAAGAATGGATTGGATATATTGGTATTGAAAATATCAAAGGGAGTTACTTTAACGTTATGGGACTACCAGTTCAAAGGCTTTACACAGCACTAAAAAACTGGTAACCGAATGACTATTCCTAAATAAGCGTTACAAAAATTACTACTTATTATAAGGACAAAATTAATAACT
>UQLZ01000036.1 GCA_900541935.1 uncultured Prevotellaceae bacterium
AGCGTCCCTACAGTGAATGTTACTCAATTGATTGAATATCTGTTATTTGTAGGGATACATTGCAAATGTGTCCGCAACGCACGAACAAAATGGATTTTAAATGTTTCCTATTTCGCAACAAAGTCGAAGAGGATAGATTTCATTCAATCAACGTCATAGCCACTACATTCTATAAGCACTACGACGAGATTCTTAACTTCTACAACAACCGTTCAACGAATGTGATGGCAGAATCATTCAATGCTAAAATCAAACTGTTCAGAGCTAATTTATGAGGTGTTACGGACAAGAAGTTCTTCCTTTTCCGCATTGCTAAATTATATGGTTATACCAATAATGAAAAGTTCAAGGGATATGTGGGTTTACCTTCCTGTATATTTAATAGTTACAGTTTGTCCGTTATAATACCATTCTTTAAACTTAGCTTCAAATTTGCTACCTTTCCATAGGTTTATTATAAATTCGTTATTATCGCCAGGATTTCCTTCGCATATTAATGACACCATTTTTGTATTTTGACTTATGTCTAATGACTTTAATTTATTATAATTACACGTCAAATCAGTTAAGTCAATTGACTTCTTGAGATTTAGTGATGCTATATTATTCCAATCACAATCAAGGAATTTTAAATCCGGACAATTTTCTGTTTCTAATGTTGTTAGTTCATTTGCTTTGCAATTAAGGTGCATAAGTGTTACATCGGTTGCAAGGGACAGTGATTGTATATCATTATATTGGCAGTCTAAATATAGTAGAAATCGATTTTCCTTTAAGTTTAGAGTGGTTAGTTTATTGAATGAGCAAGTGAGTTTGTACAGTATTTTATTATTACTTAAATCCAGCGTCGTTAGTTTGTTTTCATGAAAGTTAAGTATCTTCAATTTTCTGTTTTTACTTAAATCAAGCGATGTAAAGTTGTTGTTAACACATACCAAATTCTCCAAATTTGTATTGTGTTCTACATTCAAAGAATTTAATTCAGTATATGAACAATTTAATGCTGTTAAGTTTGTGTTTAGCGAAATGTTTAGGGATTTTAAAGGGTTTGAATAGCATGATAGATATTCCAGATTAGAGTTTTTGCTTAGATCTATGTTTGTTATGTTGTTTAAGTTGCATTCTAATTTGATAAGAGAAGAGAAGTACTCGATGCCTTGTAAAGAAGTTATGCCTTGATTATTCAAGTAGAGTTCTTCTATTTCCATTATTTCTTCTGGAGTTATATTAGAAGGGTCCTTAATATAGCCTTTTTTAAATAGAGCTGTTGCAAATGAGTCCTCAAAATGAGATGATATATTTTCATCGGGAGCAGGTGCTGGAATGTCATTCTCGCTACAAGCGTATAGGGAGAACATAAGAATCGCTGCAAGAAAAAAATTGAGAGTTTTCATATCTTATTTTTGAGTGAGTTTTACTGTAATAGTTTCTCCGTTGTAGTCCCAAGAGTTTTGCCAAGTTTCAAAATCTGTTCCGGGGTATATTGCTACTTCAAAAGAGCCATTTTTTCCTGGATTAGAGACGCAATTCAGATAAGTCAGTTTTTTACAGTATCTTAAATCGAGGGAAGTCAGGTTGTTGCGTTGGCAAGACAAATAAGATATATTTGCATTCTCGCTCAGACGGATGTCTGTTAGACTGTTGTCTGCGCAGTAAAGAGTCTCAAGTTTAGTGTTTTTACTAAAGTCAAGAGATGAGAGACTATTAGCATAGCACAGCAGTTCTGTTAGAGATGTCATAAACTCAATGCCTCGCAGTGATTTTAATTCGCAACCTGATACGTCCAATTTCTTTATAGTGTCCACATCTGCTTGAGTTATGTAGGAAGCGTCTTCCACATAGCCTCTCAACATTAGAAAAAGGGCAAACCTATTGTCAAATTTCAAAGATAGATTGTCATTCTGCATAGGCTCGTCATTAGAGCAGGCAGCAAATGCAAACAGTAGGATTATTGCTAATAGGATTTTAAGTGGTTTCATATTGCTTTTATTAAGTTTTTTGTTGGTTTTGTTAACTTGGCATTGCTAAGCACATCCCTTATTTGCAAATATAGATATGAGAAAGAAGAAATGCAAAAAATCAGGTATAAATTTACTTGCATTTCGAGAGTCAAGTCCTAATACATAAAGAGTTCATTTCAGTGACTTTAGTATTCACTGAATAGTTTTGGTTTGATGACCAAGCCGATTCTTAGGCGAGATTTGAAAACATTGTAATCAAGAAGGTTTTCTCCGTAGCCATTATAGTACTGAAGGAATAGGAATTGATTGTCGCGTTTGAAAACACGGTAACTGATTTCCCATATTGAATTATAACTTAACCTCCAGCCACGACGCTTAACGAGTGTCAGTCCAAAGTGGAAACGCTTGTTAGGAGAGGTTATAGACAAACCTGTTTGGTATATTCCGCAATAGTCAAGAATATCTTTATTGTTCTGACCGTCGATAATTGGAATCCATACTTTGCCGTGAATCATAATATTAGGGTCAATAAAGATATTACCAGCCAGGGAAATCTTGTTCCAACTCCTTGAAGCCAGCCCGTCACGACCGTTTGACTCGTGTTCAAGCATCAGCGTTACTTTTCCTATATATCTGTTTTTTACAATAAGATGCTTAGCAATACCGATACCAGGGTTAAAGTTGAAATCTCGCATAGGCAGCGATTCTTCAAAGACATTCCACATACATTTTTGTGAATAGAAGAGATAGAGGTATGTGTTAAACGGCAGAGTACTCTTCGTAAGCCGTTGCGAAATGCTTATCTGGAATTTGACATCAGAGTTTGTTCTTGTCGGTTTTGAGCCTATTGTTGTGCCGGCAATGAAGTAGTTGTCCTTATAAAGAGAAAAGTACGGACCGTTGTCAATTTCGCGACGAATACTGTCAACATTGTATTTTTGTTGCTGTGGAAGAGTCGTTATTTGCCCATAGGAGCATAAAAACGACATGATTGATGACAATATTAAAAATACGTGCTTCATACCTCTGCAAAATTACATAAATAAAAAACAAAACCATTTCTTTTGTCTCTGATATTTGTATTAATATTTGCTCTTTTTATGGTTTAATTGTAATTTTGTAGGAAAGACAGTTCATTATGAGAAAGTTTTTAGGCATGATTATGTTGCTGCTTCTGACTCTTTTAAGTTCCTGCGGCAAAAGTGAGTTCACAGTAGAAGGTTATTTCGATGACGGTATAACGCAGAATCTGAGATTTGTTTATGCAACGCCGGAGAGTGTAACGTCGCAATGGATTCCAGCCGTTGACGGTAAGGTCAAGATGGTTGGCAAATCCAATGATCTGACCGTTGTTTACATCTTCAATGGACAGTCCAAATTCCTGGCGCATCTTGTTGTTAAAAACGGTGAGACAGTAACTTTCTCAGGCAAGATAACCGACCCTTTCGGTTTCAAGTTAGACGGAAGTGAATTGAATCGTGAGTGGTCGGGTTTCATGAGCGACAATTACAGTGATTTTAAGTCGGGCACTACATCAAAGACCGATAAAGCCATTGAGAATTATATTTCAAATAATCCGGAGAGCGTTTTGAGCACGCTTTTGCTAACATGTGATTATTCCGATATAGAGTCTGACCGAGCAAAAGAATTGCTCGAGTCAATTTCTGAAAAGGCAAAACCGGAATCCCTCCTGTGCCTTTTCGGAAGCACGCTGAAAAATGAGAGTTCTGCGAGCAAGAAACTCGTTCCTTTTACCATTCGAAATGAAAAGGACTCACTTGTTCTTCTTGACCACAAGAAGAACCGGGCAAACATACTCTATTTCTGGTATAATACATCAGAAGAAGACACCCTGCGAACTAAAATTGTTAAAGAATTAAAGGCGTTGTCGGCAAAGAAAAGCGTTACTGTAGCAGATATTTTTGTCAATACAGATACCGCAAAATGGTATAGGACAGTAAAAAATGATTCCGTTAAGTGGAAGCATTATAAGGCACTGACAGGCCATTATGAATCATCTATCGCCGACTTGAATGTTGTTGGCGAAAACTTCATTATCGTTGCCGATTCTACCGGTCAGCAACTCTATCGCGGCTATGATGCCCAAAAGGCAAAGAAAGCAGTTGAAGATATTACAGACAAAAAATAAATACCATGTTAGTCAAGATAAACGGAGCAGCGGTTCAAGGTATTGATGCCATATCGGTCGTTATAGAGGTACTTGTTGGCAAAGGGTTCAACTGTACTATCGTAGGGCTTCCCGACACTGCTGTTAAAGAAAGTTACCCGAGAATCATGTCTGCCATCAGGCAGTGCGGAATCGACTTTCCGCGGCGAGATATTGTTATCAATCTCTCGCCTGCCGACATAAAGAAAGAAGGTTCTGCCTACGACCTTCCGATGGCAGTCGGCATTCTGGCAGGAAATGAGAATATCAAGTCTGAAAAACTTGGCAGATATATGATAATGGGAGAACTTTCGCTTGACGGTTCCGTTTTGCCGATAAAGGGCGTTCTTCCGATGGCGATAAAGGCAAGAGAAGAGCAGTTAGACGGAATTATAGTGCCAAAGGCTAACGTTATGGAAGCGGCAGTTGTAAACCGCTTGAAAGTCTATGGCGTGGAAAATATACTTGAGGTTATAGGGTTCTTCAATGAAGCAATAGACTTGCAACCGACAGTTATCAATACCCGAGAAATGTTTAGCCAGCAAGTCAATCATTTTGAATATGACTTTTCCGAAGTGAAGGGTCAGGAAAACGTTAAGCGGGCATTTGAAGTTGCCTGTGCCGGCGGACACAATATCCTGCTTATCGGTTCTCCAGGGTCAGGTAAGTCGATGATGGCAAAACGCTTGCCGTCAATACTGCCACCCTTGACGTTGCAAGAGGCTCTTGAAACGACAAAAATACACTCCGTTGCGGGAAAACTTTCGCACGGCTCAATGCTTATGACGCAGCGCCCTTTCCGCTCACCGCACCACACTATTTCACCTGTGGCGCTCGTTGGCGGAGGCTCAAACCCTATGCCTGGTGAGATAAGCCTTGCTCATAACGGAATACTTTTTCTTGATGAGTTTCCTGAATTTAGCAGACAGGTATTGGAAGTTATGCGTCAGCCTCTTGAAGACCGCCATATCTCAATTTCGAGGGCAAAATATACCGTTGACTATCCTGCCGGATTTATGCTCGTAGCGTCAATGAACCCGTGCCCGTGCGGATATTTCAACCACCCAAAAAAGAAATGTATATGCGCACCAGGAGCAGTTCACAGATATATAAACAAAATCTCGGGACCGCTGCTCGACAGAATAGATCTGCAGGTGGAAGTTGCGCCAGTGGAATTTGATGAGATGTCGTCACAGGTGCCGGCAGAGAGCAGTGAGGAAATCCGCAAGCGTGTAATAGCAGCGCGGGAGATACAGACCGAGCGATACAAGGGAATAAAGGGCGTTTACTGCAATGCGCAGATGTCAACACGCCTGCTACACCAGTATGCGCAGCCGTCAGAAGAAGGGCTTGAGATGCTCAGAACGGCAATGACGCGTTTTAACATGTCGGCGAGGGCATACGACAGAATATTGCGTGTGGCACGTACGTTAGCCGATTTGGAGGCATCAGAAAGCGTGCTGCCGCACCATATACAGGAAGCGATAAGTTACCGCAACCTTGACCGTGAAAACTGGGCAGAAAAGTCGTTATAGATAACAATTGCAAAAGTATAGTACATTTGCGTACTTTGTTTTTTGTCACAGCATGTGGCATTATTGTATAATTCGCAATGTGTTTGCAAGGCAGAACGGCCTTCAGAGGATAATAAAGTGATAAGTTAATGGAAAGTCTTGTATGAAATGCCACTTAATGGGCTCTAAGAACAGTTATGTGATGTCTTTCTGTTTGGTTGTTATACTGCAGCAGGTAAGCGGACATAAGACGCAGAAGGCTTTCATGGGTTACATCAAGCTCTCTTCCGATGAGATTGCGGATGAGATTGATGCTATAGCCAATGGCGCGAAAGCTGATGTGTTTTAGTGTTGATAAAAAACAGAAAGTATCATAACTTCAAAACTTTATCCTAACTTTGCCTTATGAATACTCAGAATGAAATAGTCATTTATCAGATGCCCAATGGCGAGATGCAATTGGACGTAACTGTCAGTGGAGAGACTATATGGTTGACTCAGCGTCAAATAGCAGAATTATTCGGCACGAAGGTTCCGGCTATTTCCAAACATTTAAAGAATATATTCGCCTCTGGTGAATTAGACCGAGATGCGACTATTTCCAAAATGGAAAAAGTCGTGAACCGAGGATTTAGAGGGGCATCCATAGAGATAGTTGACCATTACAATCTTGATGCAATCCTTTCGGTTGGCTATCGTGTCAATTCAAAAAATGCAACTGCTTTCCGCATTTGGGCAAACAAAATCCTGAAGCAATACCTGCTTCAAGGTTATGCCATCAATGAGCGCATAGCCAGCCGGAAGTTCGATGAACTCAGCCAGTTGGTCAAGGTGCTGGGACGTACTATTCAGAATCAAGAGAGGTTGACCAAGGACAGCCGTTCGCTGCTCAATGTCGTGGTGGACTATACTTATGCACTCGATACGCTCGACCGTTACGACTATCAGGAGTTGACGATAGAAAAGACCACACCCCAGGTAGCCTTTCATGCCACTTACGAAAATGCCATGGAGGTGATTCGCCAGCTTCATTAGAAGTTCGGAGGCAGCCCGCTTTTCGGCAACGAGAAAGACGACTCGTTCAAAAGCTCCATCGGGCAGATATACCAGACCTTTGGAGGCGAGGACCTTTATCCCTCGGTTGAAGAGAAGGCAGCCATGCTGCTTTACCTTGTCACCAAGAACCATTCCTTCAGCGATGGCAACAAACGTATCGTTGCCACGCTGTTTCTGTGGTTTCTCAATGGCAATGGTATCCTTTACAATGAAGACGGCACCAAGCGTATAGCAGACAATACCCTGGTGGCGCTCACCCTGATGATAGCGGAAAGCCGTACTGAGGAAAAGGACACCATGCTGAAAGTGATTGTAAACCTTATCAACCAGAACAACAGATAGGGAAAATGAAGTCTGTTCAGTAGATTTATGTTGTTCATTTCTTTTTTGACAGGCAAGGTACTTATCTTTATCTTTTGCAGCTTGCCACCTTGTCTGTTGAAGCCAATCGAAAGAGGAAAACAATTTCTTTCTATGTATATATTTTGTCACAAATTTTCCGTATTATTGTGACAAAATATAAGTTGTATGGATAGTGTAACATCGAAAATCGAGCATTTAATTTAGGGTATAAAATCAATTCTGTAAAAAATAACAGCACCTAAGACGAGGGTGCTGAAAAAATCACTGTTTTTCAGTACCCTTTATAAAACAGGGTTCCTTTTAAAAAGGTACTTTTATTCATCTAAGTCCCGGACAGTGTTTTTATAAATGTCTTCTATGATTTGTTTGTTTTGAAGGTTATCCACATAATATTGCGGAATATTTGAAAAACCATATTTAGCTCCTAATAAAGCACATGAAACAGCCGCATTGGTGTCTGCATCACCGCCAAGATTTACAACGGAAAGTAAACCATCTTTGAATGAATTACAATGCCACAAACTCCATAATGCTACGGATATGGTTTTTAACGTATAGCCCATTGTATTATCATCTAACGAAAGAACAGTAGGATTCTCATTTGTCGCTAAATCTATATATTCGTTAATGCGGCTGTCATATCTGTCTGCAATATCCTTTAATGCGGATATGTCTAATTGTGTGTTATTGAAAATCAAATCTTGTATTAACCTAACGTAGAGAACACAAGAACCGATACAACGCATATCGGGATGTGTCAAACGGCAAATATTAGCAATTTCCTCTTCCTCTACCATTGGAGAGGTAGCCACTATTGAAGTTCTCATAAGCCCACCATTGGCAGCACTATTACATTTGTATAATTTCCAAATTATATCTGCCGCTTTTATCGGGTCTTTTGTATAGTCACTCATGCAAAGCACATTAAACGTATGTCTGCCTATTCCCATTGGTGTTCCGTTAAACCAATCCTTGAAATTGTGTGCTATCTTATTTAAGTCGAAATGATTGTTTTTTCTTGCTTTAGCGATGCAAATCATCATGTCTGTGTCATCCGTCCAACTCCCTTTCTTCCAACGTATGCGGTGTGCATCTTGTATGATTTGGTCGTAATGCACCAATCCTTTTGGATAGTATTTCTTAACTTCGTGCTGCGACATAAATTCTGTACCTAAACCCAATGCGTCGCCAATAGCTTGCCCATAGATGCAGCCCTTGATTCTGTCTTTTGTTATATCTGATAAAACCATATTATATTGTTTCTGTGTATTTCCCTCTAAGGTAGAGAACTTTTTCTATTCTCCCTATAAAACAGACTTTCTTTTTTCTTTTCTTTGTAGGTGTAATTGTTTTTGTCACAAATTTCCGTATTGCCAAATTATATGGTTATCCCCACTAAAAATCTACTGAGCCATGATATCTTATAGTAAACTTTATAGGTAAGTCAGCGCAATCCGCTAAAACAAAAAACTCTGAAACGCTTGATAATGAAGCATTTCGGAGTTTTGCAGGTGGTGCCACCAGGAATCGTAATCTTTCTCCAAGTGGCTCTATATCATCACTTTTCAGAATCGCCTCAACAGCAATCTCCTCCTATTGCTCCACCGCTGGACTTCTGCGTTCTGCGCATCGTGGAAGCGGATGATTTCGTGTGGCAAAGGTACAACTTTAGGGTGAGAAATCGAAAGGATTAGGGTATTATATTTATGAATCTCGTCAAAATTCACGAAAAGCTTTAGTCAAGCTGACAAAATCAAGTAATTGTTATCGTTGGGATATCTTTATGTGATTTTGTTTGCCCTTTTCGTAATTATTCTACAGATATTATTATTATAATTTGCACACAACGGATTTTATTGGTATTTTTGCGGCATACAACATAGTAAAGTCAACGATTATGATAGCAGAGTTCAGTGTTGAGAATTTCTTCTCCATTAAATCACCTCAAAAGATAAGTTTTGAACCTTCGTCAGACACCTTTATGTCTGATGAGTATTCGTGTGAAGTTAAGGATGGGGTTAGATTGCTGAAAGTGGGCATCATCTATGGTGCCAATGCTTCCGGCAAAACCAACATATTAAATGCCATTGAGTTTTTCAGAATGTTAGTTCTGAGAATGCCGAAAGACCGCAATGAAAAGACAAGGGTTGTCCCCTTTATGTTGGATGACACGTCAAGAAACGAAATGACAAAGATGTCAATGAGTTTCTATATCAATCAATCAAAGTACATCCTCAGCTTTGAATTGGATGCAAAATACATCTATTCCGAGACGTTGATTGTGTATGACTCTATCCGCCCGACAAAATTGTATAGTCGCAGTTATGATGCAGAAACAGACTTTACAACCATTGATTTTGGGGGCAATTTGAAGCTGACAAAGAAAAGCCAAGACGTGATTTCCGGCAATACAATAAATAATTGCAGTGTACTGGCTGCATTCGGTAAAAGCAATGTGGAACGTACACGACTGAATGATGTGTACGATTATTTCGCAAATCAAGTAAAGGATGTCTTGGCTCCCGGTATGTTGCTTTCGGGATATGTAAAATCTCGCTTGGACAAAGACGAGAATGGAGACTTAAAGAATTTCATCTTGAACTTCCTGAAGGCTTCCGATTTCAATATAGAAGACGTTATCTTGCATGAAAAGGAGGAACTGATTACTCCGGAATTAGAACAGCTTATCCAAAATGCCCCTATCGGTAATGAAGCAAAAGCCGAGATGCTCCGAAAGGGCAAAATCACAAATACGGAACTGACCTTCAAGCATAAGGCCGGAGACAACCTATATGATTTATCAGAGGAATACGAGTCCAACGGCACTATGCGATTTATGGGACTGGCTGTGATCCTTAATTTTCTATTAAAAACCAATCGATTTGTGCCTATTGATGAGGTGGAGACGAGCATTCATTACGAGCTACTTGCTTACTTTCTGAAAGTATTCTTGGCAAACAGCGAAAGAACATCCCAAATGCTGCTGACAACACACGACATCAATCTTCTTAATGAGGATTTCATCCGTCGTGATACGATATGGTTCACTGATAAGGACGAACTTGGTGAAACCAAGATTGTACGACTTTCCAACTTGGGATTGCATAAGAACTTATCTCCGTATAATGCCTACAAGCAAGGAAAATTGGTAAAACTGCCGTTCCTCGGTAGTCAGTATATCAACTTAAATGACTAATGATATGAGGCGAACTGTAACAAAGAGTATTGCCATCATAGGTGAGGGGGAAACGGAATGGTTCTATTTCGATTCTCTAAGGATTGCGTGTCGCTACCCATTCAAGGTTGCACCGGATTTTCCACAGCACAGCGACATCAATCATATTCTAAAGTTGGTTGAATCATATTTGAGCAAGCAATACGATTACATTGTATGTCTGTTCGATATGGATAGACTCTATCAGTATCCTTCTGAAATGCAACAGTACCAGCGAGCAAAGAAGAAATATGCAGCAAAGAAGTATGCCGGAAAGGTGTTGTTCATAGAAACGAACCCATGCACGGAATTTTGGTTCTTGCTCCACTTCCTGCCTAATGTGGTTTGTCGCCGGTATGAGAGCTATGACCAACTGCTTCCTGAATTGCAGAAGTATATGCCGGGCTACGAGAAAACCAAGCGATACTTCATACGCACCAACCTCTACAAATACTTAACGGAGAACGGCGACTTAGAACGAGCAATGTCAAACTCAGAAAAGCTGTGCCAACTCTGTCATGATTCGCCGGAGGATTTGAAGGCGTATTCGGAGATACATGAGGTAATAGAATTATTAAATAAATCCAAATTTTCATACTAAACATGGCGAAAAGTAGAAATTTTTCTGTTTTTCTACTGAAAGACGGATTCAATGCACAGGACTCATTAAAGGAAGATAACCATCTAATACTTATAGAGGAAAAGGACACCCGTATCCCTGCAGGAGGTATCATATATTACGGGCAGAACCCTATAAAAACGCCTTGGTGGAAAGAGTATTGGGGAATAAGCCAAGAACTACGACAGACTTCCGTAAGTGCAATAGTATTCTTGCCTATTAATAATAGGTGGTTTGCCTTAACTTTTGGAGCCAGTTATCATAATCTAAAGGAGAACTCTTATGAATATGACTTTGGTCTTAGGACAACTTTAAATGCATTAGACCCTGAGAAAATCAAATCTACAGATTTGTTGATGCCTGAAACAGCCAAAAGACAACGGATACAAATTCCCAACGCCTCAAATTTGACATATTTTGATTTTAATACCGATGATTCCATAGTCAAGCGATTAACGGGAGCAGTAAAAGAAGAATATAAAGACTTACTGCGTAATGCTACAGGTTCGAGTAGTCTTCGGTTTGCTACAACATGTGAAGCAACAGGCTTGACGGAATTATGTTCATGTTTATTGGATATTTATCTACGAAGAGATTATGAGGCTTCATTTCCAGACCTCCATAATATTACTCCGATTAAAGATCCTGATTTAATAACTTCTCTTGAAGAACAACTTTTGACAGCTTTTAGAGATGAATCTATGAGCCTTACGTTAGGAATACCTGATATTGTTGACTACTCAACAAACTTCAAAGTAAGATATCGGGGTGCGAGCAAACAATCAAAAGAATATGAAGATGTGTTTATTGGTAATTATAGGGAGTATCTTCATGAACGTCAAATAACTGTCGATGAGACTTCATACTTCACAAAACACTCATTATGTATTTTAGATGAAGATGGAAAAGTCTTACAATCGTTCTCGATATATAAGGCTCTATTATTCGATTGCATACTTAATGATAAAACATATCATCTTTGTGAGGGCTGTTGGTATGAGATTAGTACAAATTTTATTGAAAAGTTAAAAACGGAACTGGATCCCATATTTGCCGATGCACATGATGTATTATGTGAATGCAATCAAAAAAGGGAGGATGACTATAATAAAGAAGTGCAAAATCGCTCTCCAAAAGTTTTCAATGTTTATTGTCTAGACAAAAGCTCTATTGCTCCACAAGGACAGCGTGGCGTAGAACCATGTGATTTGATTGCAATCAAAAACAATATGGCCGAGCTTATACATAATAAAATATCAACTCGATCCGCCAATTTAAGCCACTTGTTCAATCAAGGAGTTAATTCGGTAGAACTTCTTCGTCAAAATGTAGAAGCAAGAAATAAATTAAAAGAATTGGTTGGACACGATCCTTCTTTAGAAGCAAAAATCAATGACGACCAATACCAAGTAACATACGGAATTATCTCTAACAAGAGAAGGGAATTAAAATCAGATGCGTTGCCACTATTTTCCCGCATAAGTCTTCTTCGTTGTATCAAGATACTTAGACTAATGAAAGTTCCCACTACTGTGTTTCTTGTTAAAGACAATGTTGACAGAAAACAATTAAACGAAGATTAATCTCCCAAAAGTTTGGCAGTCATAAAAAAGAGTCCAATCAACCCAATTTAGAGTAATGATTGGACTCTTCTTAGTTTAATAGCACAATAATAATTGTGCACATATTTTTCTTTCTATAAAGACTTAGTTTGGATTATTATCGTTCTTGTTCTTTAATTTCTTGATTTCCTTGTCAAAATCGCTTTCGAGCAGTTCCATTTCGCGCTTGCGATAGATTTCGAACTCCTTTTCGGCCTTCTCAATCGCTTGCTTGTGCGAGATATTTCCTTTGCCTATCAGCACCTTCCGCTTGTGAGCGATAATTTGGTTGTCCAAAGCTTCTATCCAATCTTTCATCGTCATGGGATTCATTTCCAATGCTTGGAACTCTGCAAAGTCCAAGAAGCCGGAAACAAGCAGACTCAGACGCTGGAGTTCAATCTCAGACAAGTAGTTCTTGGCAATCTTCACATCGTCCTTAGTCACATAGTTGCCCTTGAAGTTGGTCATGCCCACAAACGGCTTTTCGTTATCCACACGATTGTAGATAACTTCGGCCGCTGTATTCTCGTGAACAGCATAATGCAACTTGTTTTGTACGGTGGCAAAGAACATCTTTGTCATTTCATCCCGCGGGTCATAATCCGTGGCTGTGGCGTATATGTCCGTGACCTGCTGGTAGAAGTTACGTTCACTGCTACGAATATCCCGGATGCGTTGCAGTAACTCACGGAAATATCGGTTTCCACCTTGCTTCAACCGCTCATCATCCATCGCAAATCCTTTTTGGATATACTCATGAAGTCGTTGTGTTGCCCAACGGCGAAAACGGGTTGCGACCTGAGACTGCACACGATAGCCCAAAGCGATAACCATGTCAAGATTGTAGTGCAACACGCTGCGCTGCACTTGACGCTTGCCCTCCTGCCGAACTGTCAAGAAATCCTTTACAGTTCGATTGGGGTCTAACTCACCATCCTTTAAGATGTTGTCAATGTGCTGGCTTATGTTCTGTTTCGTAGTACAATAAATCTCCGCCAACTGGTTTTGTGTCAACCACAAGTCTTCGTCCGCAAAGCGCACCGACACACGAGTTACCTCGTCATCATCTTGATAGAGTATTATTTTGTTTTCTTCTGCCATAGATCATTTTTCCTCTTTAAAGAACAACTGATAATAATACATTCCTCGTTCTTCATCATATCCCCGTTCAATATATTGCTCACCTCCATGAATATTAATGTCAAAGTTTCTATCAAGTTTAATCGTAGTCATTGTACCTGCAAATCGACGTTTTATCGCAGAAGATGCCGTTTCAAAAGTATCATCAATCTTAATATCTCGTTCTTTTTGAAATGCCTCTTTATATTGTTTAAAATCAGAGACTAATTCAGGGGTTTCAAAAACTTGTTTTGCAAAGGTATCAACATTAACAGACTCCTCTTTTAAAGCTTCAACACTTCTATTCATATATGTTGCCTTCGCTACCTTTCCATTTTCATCAGGTAATTGAGAGACAAAACTCTTACATAACGAAAGCATGTTTTGGGTTTGATTAAAGCTATCCTTTCTTGGACGTACATGCAGGAAGTCCTCTATCCAATACTTTGCCTCCGTACCTTTATTGGTGTTATCAACAATAGCAACCACATAACCATATTCTTTTTCAATATTGAAAATCAGACATCCTTTATCAAGTTTGTTAATGTTTATACCAGTTTCACTTTCTATTTCAAAGCCCTCTTCTTTAGGATAAATCTTCAAGAACGTATCTTTGTTCTCAGATTTAAAAATGCCTACTGCATCTACCTTTTGTTGGTCTATGATACAATTCTTAAAATAGACAACATAAAATTCCCCCATTTTAATTTTGGGATGTGTGCTATGATCATACAAATGCTTTGCGAGATTTACAGACTGTTCATGTAGACTTTCTGGAAAAGCAAAAATCCTTGAGCAATAGTGGAATGTTTCGTTTAATGAAAGATTGCTGCTATGGTAAAATGTATACAATTCGTCAGTATCAAAAGAACTTATAAAATATCTTAGAAGAGTATTTTCAAGACCTTCTGGTACAATTAATTCCTTTTTTGAGAATTTGATACCCTCATCTGCAATTTTGTTCCCTACTATGTGTAAGCAAATAGACTTTACTGTTGTATCCAAATATGAGACTTTCATTTTTTCTGTTTTTTAAGATAGTCAATAAAGTTACTGTACACCAAGGATTTCTGCTTGTCCATTTCAGAAAGCAATTGTGACTCTAACTTTTTCTTATCGCGAGGCGGTAATCTGTTATTACTGTTTAAAGAATGTATTGTAATTTCAAATTCTGCATTTTGTCCCTTTTTATTATAATCAGGGAATCCTAGACAAAGACTTACTGTTCCTTTTTCTCCTTTGTAATTAAAGGAAAAAACAGCATCTATATTCCAAAGTATTAATGACTTATGATAAGCTGTTTCTTTCATGAAGAAAGTTTTATCTAAAGCCTCCCCAGAAATCAAAATCTTTTTCATCCGATTCATCCATGATATACCTTCCGGAAGAGATCCAGTCTCCTCTTAAAAGAGCGCCATTCTCCTCTGGCTTTAGGGATATATCCTTAATATTATCACAAGAAAATATGTCATTTTCCAATCGATTTGTAAGACGATAGAAAAACACAAACCTATTTTCATTCGTAAACTCTGAAAATAGAATTTTTTTAGGGGTAGCAGTTTGAGGTATAATTCCTTTTTCTTTATATCGATTTACCTGAATCTTTAAAATTTCTTCTGCTAATTCTTTTGTTTCTGGAGCGGTGTGAGTAATTCTGACGTGCCCTTTTCCATTGTTATTTATAAACTCTATACTGCCATGAAAAACATTCGTTTGTTCATACCATGATTTGTTCATATCATGTCTTTCTATTTCAAAGGCTGCAATAATATGATTTGGATTATTGTCTTGTTTGGTAAATAATACGGGGCGACGTAATTTACATGATGGTAAACGTCTTTTAATAAAGTCATCTAATGACACGGAAATAAGTTCGGGATTAAATATTTGAGCATCTGTACTCCAAATTATTTCTCTTGAAAATTTTTTCTCGTTGTCCTCTTTTTCAGAAAAAGAATATCGTACTTTATCAAATTCAGACGGTGACAATAAAAGATTTTGCATCACTGGAACTACAACATCTTTTTCATGATCAAACACAAAAACTCCACGTTCCCGTAATACGTTTAATAAATCAGAAACTGTTATATATCGTTGGTTAATAAACCCTCTAAGGAATTCACCAAATGGAACGATTTTATTTATGTCTTTATGCGGTGTGTTCATGATTATAAAGCATCTTTTGAGTTAAGAAAATTTACGACTTTTATTGTTCTGGTATAATCGGCATCTTGGAAACCTAATTTAGCCGTTCTAACCGACTCTTCATGCACCAACTTGTTATAATCAGGAAATCCAATAATTACTTGACCAGCTAAATTTGTTGAAAGATCTTTCGCCAGCCCCATTAGTCGTATAAAGGTGTCTTCTTCAAAATTTTCTATTGATCCAATAAATAATATTGTTTCATTAGAATTGATTCTGTTCTCTAACTTTAATGGAATTAAAGAAGAGTTTATATATTCAACTGGCATAATGTTACCAGTATTCTTACGTGTTATCGGATTAATATTTAGACCCGTTGATGGATAATAAAATGTATATTTGTAATCTTGTAGCGACTTAATATACTTCATCAAGTCAAGAATAAATGCGACATGCCTGTTATCAACAATATAGACAGGATTACTACATACAACATCTATCCTTGCAGAAGAAACAGCACTGATTAAATCATCACTACCATCTTTTGCTCCATGTAGCCAAAACAATACACCAATATCATTGATTGAACTACAAGAATATTGTCCAGCAATTTCTGCTTTCTTTTCAGAACATCCGAAACATTGCATTGTATTGATTAAGTCCGTCATAAACCACTTGAATTTTTGTGTTGGACTATTAGGATACTTCTCCATTGAATATTTGGAAGAAATAACAATATTGTTCAATTGACCGTCAACAAGTGGATTTATATATGAATACAAAAAATCAACACCATGTGTTTTAACGCTTTCTCCTTTGTCGTTTTTATGTTCACCATTTTGCATGGAACATGGCATAGTGATGCCCTTAATTGGCTCACACCATCCTATAATAGAGAGAAAAGTTTCCACAATATTCTCTCCATACTCACCAATCTTTTTTGACCATTCTCCCATAGTTATTTCCCTCCTTTAATTCTGTTACAATTTCTGCAAAGCATTTGGCAATTCTCGGCTACCGTCGTACCTCCTTCTTTCCAAGGGGTGATGTGGTCAGCTTCCATTTCTTCCAATTCAAAATGTTTGCCACAATGAACGCAGATGCCTTGCTGACGCTCGTAGGCTTCACGCTTCTGCTTTTTGTCAAAAGCGCGGAAACTGAGGTTACGAAGATCTCCACTCAAGACATACCGGTAGATGCCGGACTTCTTCATAATCTCGTCATCCTCCATCAAGTCATGGATTTGTTTCTCCAACGCATCGGTATCGTACACGCCTTCACCGAACTCATCAAACATTGCGCCCCAATCCTGCCCCTTCATTTCACGGCGAAATTTGGGGAATGTGGCACGCACCCATGTGATAATGGAAACAAAGTAGGCCCACAACTTGTTTGCGTTCGGGTCAAACTGATGTTGTGCCATATAATCGTCCACTTTGGCTATACCGTCACGGCGCGCCGCCCATTTAAGGACGGTTGAGAGATATGCTTGCTCAATGGCACTGCCATTCAAGAAATCAGCACCGAGTTTGTAAGCCGGACAACCATTCTTTGAGAAATGGCGACGGGCGTCTGTTACAAACGGACCTGTATAAACAGCATTCAGAAGTTCTTGGTCAAGCAATTTTTCTCCTGCAATATTGATTACTCTAAACCAATCTAACTTTTCCTTATCTGTTCCCTCACAGAAATATATAGTAAGTTCATAGTTTAAGAACTTATCCTTCTCCTCATTTGTCAATGTTGAGAAATAGAGTGTTCCACGGTCTTTATCCTCTATATTGAATCCGTGGGTGAAGAACTCACAAATAGACAACGTGCGTTGTTGTCCGTCAATCATTTCAAAATTGCCATTCTCACCCACACTCCAATACATGATGTTAAGCGGGAAGCCTTTCAAGATGGTATCAACAACGGCTTGCTGTTGTTTTACATCATACCGGAACTCCCGCTGATACGGAGGACGAATATCCAACTTACCGCCGTAACCTTTTACGCCCGTATCAGCATCGTTGCTATAACCCTTTATAAGGTCACCTATCTTTATGGATTTAAGTTCTATTTTCATGGTTTTTACTTTTTGACTTTACGAATTAAAATTCTTGCATAAGGAACTACAACTTCATTACCATTCATTATATATAAATCTCCATCAACAGCACCACGTCTTTGTACTTCTTTACGGTATGCTTTATGTTCTGGCTTATAAGGTTTCACTCCTATGCTTAAGCCCAGATTAGCAATTCCTAATCCAACGATTTCAAATTGCTCGGGATTGTATTTATCCATAAAGGTTATAGGAACACCCATAATGCCATCATAATCACAAGGGATGTCGTCTGTTCTATTGACATTTATAGCATTAAAATTCTCGTAAGTGGGATACAACTCAGGAGAATAATTTTTATATAGAACCAGAAACTCATGTCGCTTCTTTATATCAAGATTTGTAAACCAATTAACACCAGACACACGAATCATTCCTTCTTTATGATTTCCAGCAGTTGCTATATCTTTATATTGGGAAATAAAATGTCCAGCGCCTCCCTTAAAACCATAACCTAACCACATTTGATTATTTTGAATTAAAGGAAATATCTCCTTATATGACAACGCATTTTGATGTCCTATGATAATAAACTTCTTACCATACTCTATCAATTGAGCAACATACTCGCGAAACAACGAGAAGGGAGGATTTGTAACAACAATATCAGCCTCCTTCAAAAGTTCAATACATTCTTTGCTACGGAAGTCTCCGTCGCCTTTTAATGGCAACACACCTATCTCATCTGCATCCGGAGTATTATTCCCATTCTTGTCACCTTCATAAACAAGATACACTGCTTTCTCACATTGACCTTGTGAGAACAAGTCAACATTCTGGTTCTTATAGCACGTCGTTATCAACTTCTTCAAACCAAGGAACTCAAAGTTATAAGCAAAATAAGTGAAGAAGTTGCTTACACGCGGGTCATCACAGTTACACAACACCGTCTTGCCACGAAAATGCTCTCGGTAATGTTTCAACTCGTTGTTAATATCTTCAAGCTGAGTATAAAACTCATCTTTCTTTGCCTCTTTTGCCTTGTCTATATTTCGCTTTGCCATACCATTATTCGTTATTATTATGATTTATCAGCTTTCGTACATCTATTTGCAGGGCATCCGCAATCTTTAAAAGCATTTCTAAAGAAGGTTGAGAAGAGTTTGAACACCATCGCGAAATGGTCGCTTCATTCTTTCCCAACTGCTCTGCTAACCATTTCCCTGTTTTATTTTGTTCCGCCAAAACAATCTTTAATCGGTTTATTCTTGTTACTTCCATATATCATTATGAGATTTAACACATATATGAATAAATTGATTCTATTTGCAAATATAATGATTAAGATTGAAAAACTACTATTAGAATAAACTTTTACTCTTAAAATTGAGGTATATTCCTATAAATATGACATCCATAGAAGATAAAATCCCCCTAAGCACCCCTTATGTACCCCCTAAGTACCCCTCAAGCTAAACAATCAATCAAATTTGCCACCGACCAAGTTGCGACCAACTACCGCTCAAGCACCGACTAAGTTCCGCTCAAGTTCTAATAATTGAAATGGTTTAAGATTCATATCTAAGAAAATCGCATCGGAATGGCGGCCGTATTCCGATGCGATTTTTAGTTTCTTGTTATATGTCCGAAGAATTACTTGCTGCCCTGCTTTTCGGCCGTTGTTTTGATGCTCTCCTGCATCAGACTATCAGAAACCACTTTCAGAGAAGCATCATATCCGTCCGCTTGCTTCCGCATCCACTCAATGGCTTTCTCGTCTCGGTGGATGTCGAACACTTTATTCAACCAAAGAACATCGTTAGCATTGCATCCACCCCATGCGCGGATGGCACGGAACTTCAGGGCATCATCGGCGTACTGGCGGTTGGATTGCCACTGCGCGATGTTACCCCATAGGGATAAGGCGCAGGCCACGCCAAGCCCTGCGACAAAAGAAAATACTTTCTTGGATTTGATGTCGAAGCTGTGCTTGTGGATATGCTCCTGCTGTTGCTGTTCTTGTTGCACTCTTTGCTTGTCCTGCACCTTCTTGATGGTGTCGAGGTGTTGCAAAATAACGGTGGAGATTTGCGCGTATGCCTTCCATTGCTTTGCCATCAAGCCCTTAATATCTTCAGATTGGGCTTTAGCCGTTTCCGTCACAGCGTCCTTAATCGGAGATAAATCTTGGGTATTGGTTTCGCTTTGTGGAACTTGCCCTACCACTTTGGGTAGCTCTTCTAACTTGTTGTTGATGCCTTTTAAGGCGGTTTTGATTTCCTCGAAGAGGACAAATACATTGTTGTCTGCCATTGTTACCAATTAATTTTACGTTGTTTCTTCTTTTTCTTGTTTCTCAGATAAGGTTCGTAAGGCTGCTGTTCCTCCGGTGCATTGCTTGGAGTAAGCAAGCCTAATGAGCCGTTGATAAGCTCGCCACCGCCACTTGCTGTTGGGCTAATTTCTTCCCGATTAGCCAGTGGTTGAGGTTGCGTCTGTCGTTCTCCGTAGTTGTCACGGGCCAATGCCGCATCAATCTTGGAGTAGCAGAATTGCCTGTCCACCTTGGAGCCGTTGAAGCGGTAGCCATTCATTGAGAAGACGATACCTTGAATCTCGTCCGTATGCCCTTTGTGCTTGAACTGCACACCAACGCCCTGCCTTTCCAACCGTTCAAGCAAGGTGTTCCAATCACGGCATCTACCGACTTCCGTTTTCAGAATTTTGTATAGTTCATACCTAGTCTTATCCGGCTCGCGCAATCGGTCAATCTTCACTTGTTCCTTGCCATTGGCGAAGTGAAGCCCGTATTTCTTGGTAAGTTCCTTGCAGATACGCTCGCTGCGGAAGCGATCGTTTCGGTCTGAGATGGTCTTGCCGTTATTGTTGATACGGTTGAAGGCGATATGCACGTGCGGATGCTCTTTGTCAAAGTGCCGCCCGATAAGGTACTGCGTATCCTTGATGCCCATCCGTTCCATATACTCACGGGCTATCTGTGCCATGACAGCGTTGTTCAACCGTGGAGCATCTTCCTTGGAAAAGCTCAACGCGATGTGACCTACGGCCTTTGTCACCTTTGGATTCATCTGCGCTTGGCCGATAAATCCTTGTGCTATCGTGTCGTTATTTTCCAGAAATAAGCCGTCGGCATCTATGATTTGAGTGCCTTTTTCTTCATTCAGGATGTAGTTCACTACACCACGGAAGTCCGAGCCTTTCATGATTTTTGCTATCATAGGCGTATGCGGTTCACAAGGTTGTCCATCTCTATCATCAAGGTGCGGCAGGGAACAAATACAGAGGCGTAGCCCTCTGCGTTCGCCTTTCGTGCCAGCTGGTTCAGATTGTTCGCCATGCCACACAACTTGCGGATAAGGTCGCCATGTTCTTTCGAGAGTCGTTCTCTTACGCCACCTTCCGAGATGCAGCCACGGATGAACTCACTGGCAGAGACTCCTGCCGACTTGGCCTTGGACTTCAACAGATAGTAGTCCTCCGTTGCCATTTTCACGGTGACACGGTATTTCAACTTTTCGGCAGCACCCTTGACGGGGCGACCGCCTTTGTTCTTTCTCTTATTGCTGTTCATGATTATCAAGTTTACTTTGGTTACTGATTGTAGTAGTTACAGACCAACGGGATGACCTTCCCTGCGAGGTTTGGAGCGGGGCAAGTGGTTTAGGTCTGCCCGAAACATAAACTTGCCCTCTCCAAACTTCGTTACAGGGATTTAGAGCAACTCTAAAAGTTCATCCGTTGATTGCTTCTTAATTCTCACAATTTACGCCATTGGTCGATGTCGTTTCCGTATGTGGAAAGATGATGGCGAGCGAGATTCTCGACCAATCCGGACACACTCATTCCCCGGCCACCAAGACAGCGGACAATTTTGTCCAACTCATCGCGCACCTCACTGCTGACAAACACGGGTTTGCGGTCGATAATCTTGGGGACGCGCAGATAGGTGTCGCGGTACTCGTCCAGCGACAGCCGACGCTGCTTGCTGCTGATGCGTCTGACGATGGTTCGCTCAGCAGGAATTCCATCCAACTCTGTGGCCGTTTCCTCTTGCTCATGTGTAACAGCTGCTGACACCACCGTCTGCACTACGGATGTGTCCGGCTCTTTCAACGGAGGAAAGAGACTGCCCGTTTCGTCAGGCACCTCCGATTTCGCGTCAGCCGACTTTTCTGCCCGCTCTGCATTGGGCATGGAAGGCAGAAAGTCTTCCAACTTGAAGTTCTTGAACTCCTCATCGTTCTCAATGTTTTTGAATTTCTTACTCATACTGTTTCTTGTTAATGTTGAATTACTATTGGTCGTTATGCGCATACTTGACCGTTTGTCGGATGCAAAATAACTACCTATAGTTCACCCCGTCAAGAACTTGGATTCTCTTAGGCAATTTTGTGCGGCTTTGCTTTGTGGCAATAGGAACAATGGTGCAAACTTCACCGATTTTCCGAGAGTGAATAACAAGAAAGGCATGGGCACTATTACGGGCACACTATGATTAAGGTCTTATCAGAGCCTCGGCATTCCCATTATATATAGGAATTAAGGCAGAATCACCCGGCAACTGGCACCGGTTATCCGGCATACCGGTGCCAAAGGCTGCCAGTTTTGAAAAAAGCATTGTCGGATGGCGGATTATCCATTCCTTTGCGGCAGAAAAACAACAAAAGCACTGAATTATGGAAATAGTATCTATTGAGAAAAGAACCTTTGAGGCGATGGTCGCCAAGTTCGACCAATTCGTCCGCCGCATGGATGCCATCTGCCATCGGCACGGCGAAAAGACAATGAGTGAGTGGATGGACAATCAGGACGTGTGCCGGATGCTCAACATCAGTCCGCGCACTTTGCAGACGCTGCGGGACAACGGCACA
>UQLZ01000037.1 GCA_900541935.1 uncultured Prevotellaceae bacterium
TTGCGGAGAGAGAGGGATTCGAACCCCCGGAAGCTCTCACTTCAACGGTTTTCAAGACCGCCGCAATCGACCACTCTGCCATCTCTCCTGATGGACTTAAAAAATTGCTTAGCAATTTGCGGAGAGGACGAGATTCGAACTCGTGGTAGGATTACTCCTACGACAGTTGTTTGCGGAAGCTGGGGGATTCGAACCCCCGGTACGGTTACCCGTACGACAGTTTAGCAAACTGTTGGTTTCAGCCACTCACCCACCTCTCCAGTGGTTTTGCTGATTTCTCTTTTGCGAGTGCAAAGTTATATTAAAATTTTATAGAATGCAAATTTTTTGATGTCTTTTTTGTACTTAATTTTTAAGTTTTTTATTAATATATTGATATGTAGGACTTAATGCTATAATTTTCCTTTGTGATTTTTTGCTTATTAAGAAAAAGACCGCATTCTAATTTGAAATTTTGTGTCAGAGTGCGGTCTTTTGAATATTCATTATATTGATATTTCTTTTCCTTTTAGGAAAATCTTGTCAATAATCGGCGTTGTGTATGCGTATGGAATGAATTCTATTGAAGGGATTGGCTGGGTAATGAACAGGTTTGCCACTTTTCCTTTACCGATCGAGCCGTAATCTTTGCTTAATCCCATTGCGTATGCTGAATTTATGGTTGCTGCATTAATTGCTTCTTCTGGCAACAGTCTCATCTTTATGCAGGCTAAGGAAACAATAAACTTCATATCGCCAGATGGGGTAGAACCTGGGTTATAATCGCTTGCAACTGCAATACCGAGTCCAGAGTCAATCATTTTTCGAGCGGGAGCGAATGGCATGTTGAGGAAGAAAGATGTGCCTGGCAATGCTGTTGGCATGGTGTCACTCCCCTTGAGGGTATTTATCTGTTCGTCTGCCATACTTTCCAGGTGATCTACTGACAACGCATTATGGGCAACGCCAACTTCAACACCTCCAGATGAGGCCAGTTCATCTGCATGGATTTTCGGTCTCATCCCCCATTTGGCTCCTGCTTCAAGCATTCTTGCCGTTTCGGTTGGGGTGAAGAATCCCGTATCGCAGAAAACGTCGATATAGTCTGCCAGTTTTTGTTTGCCAACTTCTGGTATCATCTCGTTGATGATTAAGTCAACATATTCTGATTGTGACATATTTCTGGCAACGGCATGGGCTCCGAGAAATGTTGACACGATGCGGACAGGTAGGGTTTCTTTCATTCGTTGGATAACGCGAAGCATTTTCAGTTCGTCATCTGTGCTTAGTCCGTAGCCGCTTTTTATTTCTATGCAGCCAGTTCCTTTTGCAATCATTTCCCATGCTCTGCGAGATGCTTGCAGGTATAATTCATCTTCGGAAGAGTTGTGCAGTCGGTCAGCGGAATTTAGTATTCCTCCACCGCGTTTGGCTATTTCCGCATAACTCATACCTTTAATTTTGTCAATGAATTCGGTTTCTCGGTTTCCTGCATAAACGATGTGGGTATGAGAGTCGCACCATGAAGGCATGACGATACGATCTGTTGCATCAATTATATTATCATAATTAATGGAGTCGACAAGGTCTTCCATTTTGCCAAAGTCAAGAATGTGTCCATCTTCAATGCTAAGCCATGCGTTGCTTATAGCACCCAATTCTGACATTTCAGACCCTTGCAGTCTTGTCTTATTGCAGATGCCTGCAAGGGTTTTTATGTTTTTTATAATAGTACGCATCTTAGAAATTCTTTTGCAGGAATTCAATTGATTTTTGAATGTGAGGGTACATTATTTCATCGTTGATAATAAATGGAACCTCTTTTCTATAGTCTTCAAGCAATTTTTGGATGATTGGGGAAGATTTCAGAGGCATACGGAATTCCAATGCCTGTGCAGCGTTGAAAAGTTCGATGGCAAGAACTCTTTCTGTGTTGAGAACAACCTTGTATAGTTTGATAGCCGCATTAGCACCCATGCTGACGTGATCTTCTTGACCTTGGCTTGACGGTATGCTGTCAACAGACGCCGGTGTGCAAAGACTCTTGTTTAGGCTTACAATTGATGCTGCTGTATATTGGGTAATCATAAAACCACTGTTTACGCCAGGGTTTGCAACCAGGAAACTTGGCAGACCGCGAGTGCCAGAAACAAGTTTGTAGATTCGTCGTTCGGAAATGTTTGCCAGTTCGCTCATAGCAATCGCAAGGAAATCCATCGGCAATGCAATCGGCTGTCCGTGGAAGTTGCCGGCAGAGATGATGATGTCTTCATCAGGGCATATTGTTGGGTTGTCTGTTGCAGAGTTTATTTCTGTATCGATTACAGACTCAACGTAGGCAGTAGTGTCTTTTGCTGCACCATGTACTTGCGGAATGCATCTGAAAGAATAAGGGTCTTGAACGTATGATTTTGGTTTTGCAACAATTTCGCTACCCTCAAGCAATTCTCTCATTCGTTTTGCCGTTGCAATCTGCCCTTTGTGAGGCCTTACCTGGTGAACGGCATCGGTGAATGGTTCAACAAGACCGTAATATGCATCAAGTGACATTGCTGCAATTCTGTCAGCCCATTCGTTTAGGCGATTGCTTTTAAGCAGAGCCCATACGGCGAAGGCACTCATGTTCTGAGTGCCGTTAAGTAGAGCAAGCCCTTCTTTTGAAGCGAGTTCAATAGGTTGCCAAGACATTTTTTCCATAAGTTCCTGACCACTGATAACTTCACCCTTATACTCAACTTCACCAAGTCCGAGTAAAGGAAGGGACAGGTGGGCAAGAGGAACAAGGTCGCCAGAAGCACCCAATGAGCCTTGCATATACACAATTGGGTATATATCGTTGTTGAAGAAGTCGATTAGTCGCTCAACTGTGTCAAGTTTGCAACCAGAGTAGCCATAACTAAGAGATTGTATCTTCAGCAAAAGCATAATTTTTACAATTTCGTTAGGCACTCTATCCCCAGTTCCGCAAGCGTGTGACATAACAAGGTTTATTTGCAGTTGTGCAAGGCTGTCACGTCCTACAGAAACGTTGCAGAGAGAACCGAAACCTGTAGTAACCCCATAAACAGGTTTACTGCTTGATTCGATTTTTTTATCGAGATATTCACGACAGTAAGTTATGCGTTTGCGTGCATCATCGCTAAGTTCAAGTTTGTAGCCTTTAGAAATGATTTCTTCAATATGTTGTATTGTAAGATGTTCGGCTGAGATTTTATGAATTTTCATATTATTGGATTGATTAAGTTAGAATGCAGATTCAATAATTTCGTCGTCAACGAAGTTTGGTAGAGTAACCTTTAGGTTTGGAGTTTGTTTCATTTCGCGTTCGATAGTTCTTACAGAACCGTCGTTGCGAGCCCAACTGCGTCGCGCAATACCGTTGTTAACGTCCCAGAAAAGCATGCTTGTAATGTTATTTGCACTGCTTTCGCTTCCGTCAATAACCATGCCGAAGCCTCCATTGATAACTTCACCCCAGCCAACGCCGCCACCGTTGTGGATTGATACCCAAGTAGCACCTCGGAAAGAGTCGCCGATTACATTTTGAACAGCCATATCAGCACAGAATTGTGAGCCGTCATAGATGTTGCTTGTTTCTCTGAAAGGAGAGTCTGTGCCAGAAACGTCGTGGTGATCACGGCCTAATACTATAGGTCTGGTGATTTCACCCTTTTTAATAGCCTCATTGAATGCAAGTGCGATTTTTGCCCTTCCTTCAGCATCGGCATAAAGGATTCTTGCTTGAGAACCTACAACAAGATGATTTTTGCCTGCTTCTTTAATCCAATGGATATTGTCATCCATTTGGCCTTTGATTTCGTCAGGTGCAGTAACTTTGATAGTCTCCATTACTTCTGTAGCAATTCTGTCGGTTGTTTCAAGGTCTTTTGGGTCACCTGATGTACATACCCATCTGAATGGACCGAAGCCGTAATCAAAGAACATAGGTCCCATAATGTCTTGGACATAAGATGGATATTTGAATTTACCGTCAGGTTTCAAGATGTCGGCATTTGCACGTTGTGATTGCAGTAGGAATGCGTTTCCATAGTCAAAGAAGTACATTCCGTTATCAGTTAATTTGTTTATTGCAGCAACCTGGCGTCTGAGTGATTCCTGAACGCGTTCGCGGAACAGTTCCGGTTGTTCAGCCATCATTAGTTTAGATTCTTCTAAAGTCATGCCAACAGGATAATATCCGCCAGCCCAAGGATTGTGAAGAGATGTCTGGTCGCTACCTAAGTCAACTTTTATATTTTCGTTAGCAAGTCTTTCCCAAAGGTCAACAACATTGCCAACGTATGCCATAGACACAGTTTTTCTGTTTTCGACAGCATATCTGATGGCAGGTATAAGTTCGTCAAGGTTAGAGTGAAGTTCATCAACCCAACCTTGGTCATATCTCTTTTGAGCCGCTTTCGGGTTGATTTCAGCAATGACACTGACAACGCCTGCTATGTTTCCAGCCTTCGGTTGAGCGCCCGACATGCCGCCAAGACCAGAAGAAACGAAGAGCATGCCGTGTATGTCTTTTCTTTCTGGTTCGTCTTTCATCTTCTTTCTGGCAGCGTTAAGAACTGTAATCGTTGTCCCATGTACAATTCCTTGAGGACCTATATACATATATGAACCAGCAGTCATTTGTCCGTACTGGCTAACTCCCAAAGCATTCAATCTTTCCCAGTCATCAGGTTTGGAGTAATTCGGAATTACCATACCATTTGTAACAACAACTCTTGGAGCATTCTTATGAGAAGGGAAAAGTCCGAGAGGGTGGCCTGAGTACATAACCAAAGTTTGCTCATCGGTCATTTCACTCAGGTATTTCATTGCAAGTCTGTACTGAGCCCAGTTTTGGAAAATAGCACCATTCCCGCCGTAAACAATCAATTCGTGCGGGTGCTGTGCAACTGCAGGGTCAAGATTATTCTGAATCATCAGCATAATGGCGGCCGCCTGTCTTGATTTATGCGGATATTCGTCGATAGGCCTTGCGTGCATTTCGTAATCAGGACGGTAGCGGTACATGTAAATGCGACCATAGTCGTGCAATTCCTTAGCAAATTCAGGTGCAAGGTCCTTATGCAGTTCCTTTGGAAAATATCTTAATGCGTTTCTTAACGCCAATTTTTTCTCTTCTTCTGTTAGAATTTCTTTACGGCGAGGAGCATGGTTGATGTCCTTGTCGTAAGGTTTGGCATCTGGAAGACACGCTGGAATGCCAGTTTTTATCTCGTCGGCAAATTGTTCCTTTGTCATAATTTTAGTGTTATTAGTGAATATAGGATTATTTTTATTTTGCAATTACAGCCTCAACCATTTTTATGATTGCTTGCTCCTCTTCGCATGCTTTTTCAGCTAAGCAGTTTGCTTCCTGAATAAGAGCGCTTGCTGTGTTTTTATCTTCAAGCGAAGCGGCATTGATTTTTACGTTCAGACCTGCGCCGAGAACAGCCGCACGAGCCGCAAGGGCGCCAACGCCAGCATCAGAAACACTATTTGGGTTGCCCGTTTCTACCATTGCCTTGCAAAGAGAGAAGACCTTCATTGCTGCTTTCATAGTCTGTAGTGGCACTTGTGCTGCGAAAAGAGTTGCTTTTTCGATTGCTTCTGCTCTAAGTCGCTTGTCTTCTTCTGAAGCTTTTGGCATACCGAATGCTGCCATGATTTTGTTGAATGCTTCGGTATCTTCATCAACAAGGTGCAGAAGTTCTTGCTCGATAGCCATTCCATTTTCGGCATGGTTGCTGAATTCTGTGCAGCGGTCATCCCAACCAGGTTTGTGAGAAGACAGATTTGCTACCATTGTGCCTAATGCAGCGCCGAGAGCCCCCATATATGCCGAAACAGAGCCTCCTCCAGGAGCTGGTGATTCGCGTGCTGTTTCATTGGCAAAGTTGGTTAGGGTCATATCTGTTAATCTCTTAGTCTGTTTGTCAGCATCAAGCATATATTCGATAACCTTTTCTTCTGGGATAAATGGCTTGAGGTCATCAAGACCCATAGACTTGATAGCAATATTGATAATGTCCTCTTTAGGGATACCTATAGAGCGGTTTTGTTTGCGAAGGAAATATTTTCCAGCGTCAAGCAATGTATGTTCAGGAATAAGTCCGACAATTTCTGTACCAGTAACTCTAATGCCTCTGTTTTGTGAGCATCTGCAAACTTCGTCAAAGGCGATATGTAGGGGAGTTGTGTTAATGTCGGTAATGTTCATAGAAACTTGAGCAATGCCATATTCTTCAATAAACCAGCCAATTGCTTTTGTCCCCTTAAGCGTTCCCGGTTGCATTATTGTTTTCCCATTTTCATCTTTGAGCGGTTTGCCTGTAATAGAGTTTCCCTCTCTCATAGGCCTTCCTTTTTCACGGACGTCAAAAGCAATTGCATTAGCCCTGCGAGTAGAAGTTGTATTAAGGTTGTAATTTACGGCAATAAGGAAGTCACGAGCGCCAACGGCTATGCAACCAGTACGGGCAACACCTTCATCGAAGGGACGTGCCCCAAAGTCAGGAGCAGTTTCTGGATTGCTTAATTTGTCAGGTAATGCTTCATATTCACCCTTTCGGCAAACAGCAAGATTTTTGCGTTCAGGTTTAAGGGCAGCAGCCTCATAGCAATAGCATGGTATATTCAATTCATTAGCAATTCGTTCTGCGAGTTTTCTTGAAAGTTCAGCGCATTCTTCCAAAGTAATGCCACTTACAGGTACTAAGGGCAGAACGTCAGTCGCACCCATACGTGGATGTGCTCCGTGGTGGTGACGCATGTCAATGAGTTCTCCAGCCTTTTTTACTGCTTTAAAAGCAGCCTCAACAACAGCATCAGGTTCGCCAACGAATGTTACAACCGTGCGGTTTGTTGCTTCTCCAGGGTCAACGTCAAGAAGTTTGACTCCTTCACTTTTTTCGATAACGTCTGTTATTTGGCGGATAACGCCTTTGTCGCGGCCCTCGCTGAAATTGGGCACGCATTCAATGATTCTTCTCGTGATAGCCATAGTTATTGTTATAGTTTTTTTATTTTTCTGTTGCTAATGTTATGGAGAAAGTTTGTTTTATTCATTCTAACTAACTTTAGGCAAATATAATTAGAATTGTAGTTTAAAACAAAGATATTTTTAATTTATATCCAGTGTTTTAATTTTTAATTTATAGGCTATTTCCCTCTGATGTCAATATTATACAAATTTGATTGTATTTTTATAGCAATGCTTTTTTATGTGAAATATTGTTACTAATTTTGCACACAAAATGAAGAGAAGAGACAATCATATATTATTGAGGTTATTCCTTTTTATGCTATTTCTGTCATATCAGGCAGGAATATCTCTCTTTTCTCACAGTCATAATGTAGGTGGAGAAACGATTGTTCACTCTCACCCTTATGCTTCATCTACTCACAGCCATAGTGCAAACCAGTTATATACAATATCTGCTGCCAGTACTCTTGTTTTCGAAGCGGCAGAGGAAGTTGTTATTACTAATCCGTTGCAGACAGTTATTGCAACGGTTCAATTTTGTTTGCCAGAGTCGTGGATTTCTCCCATTAAGAGCGGTTTTTATCTAAGGGCTCCTCCTTATTTTTCTCATATTTTGTAATTTGACTTTTATAAGTCGTTTTTTGTGTACAGGCATTGCTGTGCGCCGTTGGTTCGGTATATATTACTGTAATTAAAGGTGCTTGCAATATATAGGCTTGTGCGTATCTACTAATTTTAATTTTAAATATATGAGAAAGTTTATATTACTTATTGTGTTAATAATGAGTTCGGTAACTGTGTATTCTAATGATATAGGAGAGGATAAAGGAAATACAATTACAGGTCATATCATCGAGGAAGGTACAGAAGACAATTTGCCATTTGCTTCTGTGTTTATTGAAGAGACAAAGCAAGGATGCGTTGCTGATGTAGAGGGAAAGTTCCGTTTTGAAAAGTTACGTAAAGGGAAATATACTCTTAGAGTTAAGTTGCTTGGATACAAGACAAAGGAGATGAAAGTTGAGGTTAGTGATGATTATAACGTTGACTTGCATTTTGTTATGGAAGCGGAGACTATAATGGCTGATGAAGTCGTTGTTTCAGCAAATAGAAATGAGGTAAGCAGAAAGGATGCTCCGGTTGTTGTAAGCGTTCTGAATAAGAAATTGTTTGATTTGGTTAATACAACAGATTTGGCTAAATCATTGAATTATCAATCCGGGTTGCGCGTAGAGAATAATTGTCAGAACTGTGGATTCCCGCAAGTAAGAATTAATGGTCTTGAAGGCCCGTATTCTCAGATTTTGATAAATAGCCGACCGGTTATCAGTGCGTTGTCGGGTGTATATGGTCTGGAGCAGATTCCGGTAAATATGATTGAAAGGGTAGAGGTCGTTAGAGGTGGCGGTTCTGCTCTGTTTGGTGCGAATGCCGTTGGCGGTACTATTAATATTATTACTAAAGACCCTTCTTCTAATTCATTCCAGGTTTCAACAAATATGTCAAATCTGGGAGGAAAGGTTTGGGAGCAGTATGTTGGCGGTAATGCTTCTCTTGTGTCATCTGATAACACATACGGAATGGCAGTTTATCAGTCATATAGGAACCGAAACCCATACGATTCTGATGGCGACGGTTTTTCTGAATTGGGAAAATTAAATATGGTCAATTTCGGTTTGAGAGCGTATTACAGACCAACATACTATAGCCGATTGAATTTGGAGTATCATGTTACTAACGAATTCCGTCGTGGTGGTAATAAATTTGACCTTGAGCCGTTTGAAACAGATATTACCGAGCAGACAAAGCACGTTATCAATAGCGGTGGTTTGAGTTATGATATTTATTTTAACGATTACAAGCATAAAATGTCGTTATATTCTTCAGTTCAGCATACGGACCGTAACAGTTATTATGGAGCAATGCAGAATCCAGACGCGTATGGTAAGACAAAGGACTTGACTTGGGTAGTTGGTGGTATGTACGTTGGAAACTACAATAAAGTTCTTTTTTCACCGGCAACATTTACAGCAGGACTTGAATATCAAAGTAACAGCCTCCATGACAAGATGCTTGGATATAACCGAGATATGGAGCAGGACGTTTCTATAGCGAGTGCATTTTTCCAGAATGAGTGGAAAATGAACAAGTTTATTATGCTCTTGGGTTTCCGTTTGGATCAGCATAATTTAATTAAAAATTTGATTTTTAGTCCTCGTATTAATTTGCTCTATAAGCCGATAGAGCCATTGCAGGCACGATTGACCTGGTCAACAGGATTCAGGGCACCTCAAGCATACGATGAGGATTTGCACGTTACTGCCGTTGGTGGAGAGGGCGTTTTGATTCGTATGGCAGATGGTTTGAAGCAGGAGCGCTCAAACAGTTTCAGTGGTTCTGTTGACTGGTCAACACAATTCGGACACTTCCAGGCAAATATCCTTTTGGAAGGATTCTTTACAGCCTTAGATGATGTTTTCTATTTGCAAGAGGTTGGTCGTGACGAGCATGGAAATATTGTCAAAGAGAGAAGAAATGGTAGTGGAGCAAAGGTGTATGGTGCAAATCTTGATGCGAAGATAGCACATGGCAACGATGCTTCCTTGCAGTTGGGTTTCACTGCTCAAAGAAGTGTATATAACGAGTTGACTGGTTGGAGTGAAGATCCTACTGTTCCATTGACGAAAAATATGCCGAGAACGCCTAATTACTATGGCTATTTTACTTTTGCCTTGAAGCCGTTTAAAAATTTTGATTTTTCACTATCAGGAGTATATACTGGTAAGATGTACGTTCCTCACTATGCTCCTACAGATGAAGTTCCTGCGGATTACCAGTACTCATATATAACTAAGGATGAGATGGTTCATACTCCTGATTTCTTTGAGTTGAACGCCAAGGTTGCCTATACTGTAGTTTTACGCGACCATTTAAAGGTACAGATTAGTGCAGGCGTTCAGAATGTTTTCAACGCATTCCAAAAAGATTTAGATAAAGGAACTTATAGAGATTCAGGCTATTTCTATGGTCCAACGCAACCGAGAACATTCTACGTTGGTTTGAAATTTATGAATTAGTTTAGTGAAGTCCTGGTATCATATTAGGTGCCATATAAAAAGTGTTATGCATGTGGAGGTGTGTCAAAATGCGCACCTCCTAATTTTATGATGGTTCAAAAAGTTTTACCGGACAGCAATATTATTAAAATAGTTTCTAACAGAAACTTATACTCTAACGGTATAATAGGTCATTTGCTATGGGTAAACTACTTCTGTCTCAATCTCAGAGCCTCTCATTTATTAACTCTAATGTAATAAAAAGGGGGTTGCATCAAAACTTTCATTTTGACTCAACCCCCTTTAGGGTATCTGATAAATTAGTCAAATTTCTTGGAGCTGGAACAGTTTGTTTAGGCTTATTCCAGTGAGTAACCCCACTCTTCCAAGGCTTTAGACCAATTTTTTTCAACGATGTGAACAGTTTCATCGTTGTATTTGTATTTGTTCTTTTTATAGCCTTTCTTTTTGTCAAGGTATTTCTTGATGTCAGCTTCAGCAGCGTCAAAACCAGGAATGTCAAGTTTGTTGTAAATGTCCTTAGTCAAGTCAAATGCATTTTGCTCAAAGTCCTCAAACTTGATTTCAACCAAATTGCCTTCTGGAATATAAAGTTTGTCGCTTTCATATCGGTCATATAGTTTCGTATATGATTCAACGATATTTTTAACGATTTCATCGTTTGATATATTCTGCAATTTCAATGGTTGTATAGTGTTTGTAAAGAAACTGCGTGTACTTTCAAATACAGTATATGGGTTCCTCTTCAAGTAAATGAACTTAGCGTTAGGGAACATCTCAACAAGAGTTTTTACCCTGCCAGTATGAGGCGGGTTTTTGCTGAGGTATTGAGTTCCACCAGTATTTGCAAGCGATACCTTTACCAATCTCATGAATGTTTCTTTGAAGATTTGTCTTTCTTCCTCTGAAATTTTTTCAAAAGTAAGGTATTTGTCGCAATATTCAGCCCATCTTTTTGGGAAGAACCAGAAATTGTAATAAGTATATGGCATCATATTCGACAAGGCGAACTCTTCTTCCTGAGGGAGGTCTGGACTAAGTTCCATATTGTCGGTAGGACGCTTGTTTGGCATAAGAGCCGCCATACTCTTTTTAAAGAAAGGTTGTCCCCAAAGAACGAGGTGTGGAAAAACAGTTTGGTATGTTGTTGTGTAACCAAAATGCTTGTCGCAGGCAAAAACATTGTGTACGAACGTCGTACCGCTGCGCCAGTGACCAAGAATGAATACCGGATCATTTTCCAATGGTTGGTCAGCAATCTTCTTATATTTGCTGTCTTCAAAAGTCTTTAGAGAACTTAGAAGTCGGCAAACTCCTTTTGTAAGGTGGTATTTGCCTTTATATCCTTTGTCAATTTCCTGACCTTTTGTTAGTTCTTTAAATGTATTCCAGTCAGCACCTACGAGGGTGTTAACAGGAAGGTCTTCGAATTTCAATCCCATTTTATTTTACTTTAATAGTTAAGCCTTGCTTGCCAAGTTCTTGGCAAACTTTCAAAATAGCCTCTCTGTGCGTTTCATCAATGCCGAGTTCCTTTAGGTCGATTGTTGCAAGAGCGTCATCTTTAACAAGGTCTTTAGCATCAACATTGCCTATAATCATACCAACTGCAGACGTGTTGTTTGTAATAGGGTCGATAAGAATGAAAGCGCCAGTTTGTTTGTTCTCGCTATATGGATCAAAGAACAATTCCTTACCAGTAGTGAAAACAACTCTGCCTATCTCGTTAAGCGAAAGTTTGTCAACGTTGGATTTTTCCATTGTGTTGACGTCAACTTTATATTTTATGTTGTCGATTCTTGCACGAGTAGTGTTTGTTGTCTGTTTGATGTAGAATTGCTTGTTTACATCCATTTGCTCCTCGTCCATCCAAACGAGCATAGCCTCAAAGTTGCGGCTTTCTGTTGGTAGATTATCAGGCTTAACAAGCATTTCACCGCGAGAGATGTCGATTTCGTCTTCAAGAGTGATTGTTACGCAGAGTGGAGGAAATGCTTCTTCAAGTTCACCTTCGTAAGTAACAATGCTCTTTACGCGAGAAGTTTTTCTTGAAGGCAAAGCCATTATCTCATCACCTTTTCGGATAACGCCGCTTGCTACCTTACCGCAGAATCCGCGGAAGTCAAGGTTCGGGCGGAGAACATATTGAACAGGATATCTGAAGTCATTGTAGTTTCTGTCAAGGTCGATAGGCACTGTTTCGAGATAGTCCAAAAGTGATTTGCCTTCGTACCAAGGAGTCTTTTCGCTCTTTTCAACAACATTATCACCTTCAAGAGCTGATAGTGGAATACAAGTAACGTCAGGAATATTAAGACCTGAAATGAACTCTTTATATTCAGCAACGATTTTGTCGAAAACTTCCTTGCTGTAGTCAACCAAGTCCATTTTGTTGACAGCCAATACTATATGCTTAATACCCAATAGGGAGATAAGGTATGAGTGACGTCTTGTTTGAGTAATAACCCCCGTTCTTGCATCGACAAGGATAACGGCAGCATTCGCTGTAGAGCCACCAGTAATCATGTTACGGGTGTATTGCTCGTGTCCCGGAGTGTCGGCGATGATGAATTTTCTGTTATTTGTGCTGAAATAACGGTATGCAACATCGATAGTGATACCTTGCTCTCTTTCTGCTTTCAGCCCGTCAAGGAGTAGGGCATAGTCTATATGCTCTCCCGCATTACCCATTCTTTTGCTGTCGCGTTCGAGGGCATCAAGTTGGTCTTCGTATAATTTTTTGCTGTCAAAGAGTAAGCGGCCGATAAGAGTTGACTTACCGTCGTCAACCGAGCCGGCAGTCAAAAATCTCAATAAGTCTTTTTGCTCGTCTTTATCAAGAAATTCTTTTATATTTAGTTTGCTATTATCCATAATTACAAAATTTTAGAAGTAGCCTTCTCTTTTTTTCTGTTCCATACTTGCTTCCTGGTCGAAGTCGATAACGCGAGTCGTTCTTTCACTTTTCGTTGTTGTCATCATTTCTTCAACGATTTTCTCGATAGTGTCTGCTTCGCTTTCAACAGCACCTGTAAGCGGCCAGCATCCTAATGTTCTGAACCGTACCATTCTCATTTGTATTTGGTCACGATATTGTTCAGGAAGTCTGTCATCATCAGCCATAATTAGATTTCCGTCAATTTCAACAATCGGTCTTTCCTTTGCGTAGTAAAGAGGGACGATTGGAATATTCTCAAGGCGGATATATTGCCAGATATCAAGTTCAGTCCAGTTTGAAAGTGGAAAAACACGGATGCTTTCCCCTTTCTGTATTCTTGCATTGTAGATGTCCCACAATTCAGGTCTTTGGTTTTTGGGATCCCATTGGTGGAATTTATCGCGGAAAGAGAATATTCTTTCTTTAGCACGACTCTTTTCCTCGTCGCGACGTGCACCGCCGAATGCCGCATCGAATTTGTATTTGTCGAGGGCGGCAAGGAGAGCTTGGGTTTTCATAAGGTCTGTGTGTACCTTGCTGCCGTGTGTAAATGGACCAACGCCAGCCTTGAAAGCCTCCATATTTGATTCAACGATTAGGTTCCAACCAAATTGTTTTGCATAATTGTCGCGGAACTCAATCATTTCTTTGAATTTCCATTTTGAGTCAATGTGCATCAATGGAAAAGGAACTTTGCCCGGAGCAAACGCTTTTTCGGCAAGCCTTACCATAACGGAAGAGTCTTTACCGATTGAATAAAGCATAACCGGGTTTTCAAATTCAGCAGCCACCTCACGAATGATGTGAATAGATTCAGCCTCCAATTCTTTTAAGTGGCTAAGATTGTAGTTTGACATATCTTGTTGTGTTATATTAATTTCTTATTTGTTTTCTATTCTTGGCAATATCAAGTCAAGTAGCCGGTTTACAGACTGCTCAACTGATAGTTTTGATGTATCTAACGATATAGCAGGGTTTTCCGGAGCCTCAAAAGGAGCGGAAATGCCTGTGAAGTTCTTTATTTCGCCACGGCGTGCCTTAGCATAAAGACCTTTGACGTCACGACGCTCGCACTCTTCAAGTGGGGTGCTTACAAAGACTTCGATAAAGTCATCCTGACCGATGATTTTAGAAGCCATTTCGCGGAGCATATTGTTAGGACTTATAAATGCAGCAATAGTAACAATGCCTGTATCTACGAAAAGTTTGCCTATTTCTGCAATTCTGCGGATATTTTCTATTCTGTCTTCTTCAGAGAAACCGAGGTTGCTGTTGATGCCGAAACGGATGTTGTCGCCGTCAAGGATACGGCAAAGAATACCGCGTTTCTGAAGTTCTCTTTCAAGAGCAATTGCAACGGTACTCTTTCCAGAACCGCTCAGTCCGGTAAACCAAACCATGCAACCGCGTTGCTTTAAAAGGGATTCCTTATCAGAGCGGGTAAGCATCTTGTCGAAGATAGGGTATATATTATTTTTATTTTCCATATATCGTGATTTTTAAAAATTCCAAATTAGGGGTATTGCAAAGATCGATATTATAAAAGCAATTATATTTAGTGGTAAACCAACTTTTACAAAGTCAGTAAATTTATAACCGCCAATACCTTGAACGATGAGGTTTGTTTGGTAACCGATAGGAGTGCAGAAACTTGCAGAAGCCGCCATGCAGATAACGACAAAGAATGGCGTTGGGTCAACATGAAGTTGGTTTGCAACTGCTAATGCAATAGGGAAACTTAATGCTGCTGCTGCATTATTGGTTATAAGTTCAGTGAAAATATTAGTTATTATAAATAGAACAGCAAGGATTCCGTATGGTCCAAGGCTATCAGTCATTGCGATAACGTTTTTTGCTATCATTGGGGCAAGTCCTGAATTGTTCATAGCCTTACTGATTGCAAAAGCACATGCGATAGTTACAAGGATATCCCATGATATATATTTTGTGTACTTTTTTGGTGGAAACATTTTAGTCCATACCATTATGATTGTTGTGACGCATACGAAGAAGAACATATCAAGTTTGATATTTGGAAACATTTCTTTGATGGCTGGCAGTTCGCCAATAGTTGCCCCGACAATCATAAATATAAGAAGTCCCAAAGCAAGATATCTGCGTCCTTTGGAACGCTTTGGTATATCGTCTTTTCCGTTTGAAATCAAAAGGAAGACTCTTGAATCTCCCCATGTGGGAATAAAGGAGTCGTCAGCCCAAAGAATCAGGGTATCTCCTTCCATAATAACTATTTTGTCAAGGTCAGTAGTATATGATTCACCATTCCTTTTAACTTCCTTAACATAAGCACCATAGTGTCTTGTAAAGTTAAACTCGCCGAGAGTTTTTTTGATACCGGGGAAGCGAGCTCCGATGATAACTTCAACTCTATGAAGGTTATTGTCTGGGTCTTCGGCGTATTTGTCAAGGTTGTCTTGCCTTGAGTCTGGAAGAAGGCGTCGTGAAAAGAATAACAGGTATATAATGCCTGTAACTGCAATAATGATACCAACTTTCCCTAATTCAAACATCGAGAATCCTTCATAGCCTGCATCAAGAATCATTCCGTGAACAACGAGGTTTGTTGATGTGCCTATAAGGGTACATACTCCGCCAAGTATTGTTGCGTACGAAAGAGGAATCAGAAACTTTGTTGATTGCAGTTTCATCTGTTCTGCCCATCTCTTGATGATAGGGGCAAAAATAACAACTACAGGTGTGTTGTTTAGAAATGCTGATATGGCTGAAATCGTTGGCAAAAATCGCAGTTGCGCTTTAAATACCGTAGTATTCTTTTGCGGTAACAGTTTCTTTACAATTACGTTTAGAGCACCGCTCTGACGGACGCCTTCACTGACAAGGAATAGCAGGGCTACAGTCATCATACCCTTATTGCTGAAGCCTTCCAGCATTTCTTTTGGGGTTATTATGCCGGCACATAGGAAGAGTATTACAATGCTTAGCAATATCATACCCGGCCGCATTAAATCCATTATTAATGCGGTAAGCATTGCAAACATGCAAATTATGACAAAAATTATCTCAAAACTCATTTTAAAATGTTCAGACTTGCAAAAGTAGTGAAAAAAGTATAAATCAGAAAATTGAGAGCACTTTATTAGTGTGCTTATTTCTCCGAAAAATGGCAAATGAGTTATCTGATGTCAAGTATTTTATGAGTTTGCAGAGATAGTCTCCATTTTGGATTTTCCAAACATGCTTGAATGGTCTGTTTGATTATATACTTGTTCTTTTCCGAGTCTCCGCAGTCCATTGGTTGCAGAAAGCGCAGATTTGTTTGGATTTCATCATATTTTGATAAGTCTTGACCATTATAGACAACTTTTAGTTCGTCACAGAGAGGAATCGTTACTTTTGCCATGTCTCCGCAAACATCGAATTTAGGCGATAGGGTAATCCAGTCAACACCTTGTGGTACTTCGTGTGTTCCGTTTGTTTCAATAGTAATGTAATGGTTGCCCTTGATTGTATCTATAAAATCCTTATCTGCAAAAAGAGTAGGCTCTCCGCCAGTTAGGACAATGTTGTATGCTGGATATTTTGAAATTTCTTTAGCAACATCTTCTGCTGTCATTTCTTTGTATGTTAGATGGTTTGTATCGCAAAACGGGCATTTCAAATTACATCCTGAAAAGCGTATAAAGATGGCTGGTACTCCAGTGAAATATCCTTCACCTTGAAGACTGTAGAATATCTCGTTAATTTTATATTTCTTCATCTTTGATATATGTGGCTGTATTTCCCTCTGATTCTTGTATTGTCACTTTATAGCATTCTGGAATTTGGTCACAAATCCATTTTGCAATATTTTCCGCTGTGGGGTTAAATGGCAGAACGTCATTTAGATTTTTATGGTCCAGTTTCCCGTGAATGTCGTTTTTTATCTTTGAAAAATCACATACCATGCCGTTAGCATTTAATTCCTTAGATTTGCAATATACGGTTATAATCCAGTTGTGACCGTGCAGGTTGGAGCATTTGCTTTCATAGTCAAGTGTAAGGCTGTGACTTCCGGCTATCTCCATTCGCTTTGATATATAGTACATACTTGTGTAGATATGTTTTAATTTTATAAAAAAATTTATTTTTGTGGCAGTTCTTCCGGCTTTATGCCCAAAGTACCCATAATAGGGAAAGCAACTATGCCAGAGAGAAACTTATTTTCTTTGTCTGGTTCTGTCATTGACAGGTTTGTTATTATTTTATTTTCAGCCTTGTTTAGTATTTCTTTTATTTGAGCACCGTATTTCTCGTTGTTGCCAACAACGATAAGGCGCTTTACTGCATCTGAGTCACAGATGACTTGAAGAGAGTCGAGAAACATTTCTTCGCAAGTCACCATTTGCTCGGTAGGATATGAGCGGAAAGAAAACTCGCCTAAAGTATCAGCAAATGCTACGTCTGTCAGTTCATTTGGAATGGAAGAAGGGTGGCAGATGCTTAAATTAGGTTTCTTGTCATTATAAATGAAAATAACTTCAATGTTATTGTTGGAGCCGCTGATACCTCCCATGTGGGCAAATTCAACGATAAGGTCTGCAAGGTCAATATCGTTGAGGTTGCGACCGATTATGCCTTCAAATGATTTTTTGAAATCTGTTGTTATAAACTCGAGGTATTCACCATCGATAAGTATTATGTTACTATGTTCTTTATGTGTCATTATAGAACTAACCTTAAATTTTTTGCGAAGTTATTAAAAATATGGGACAAAAAAAAGCGTGCCGTTTCCGACACGCTTTCTTACTTGTCAATTAATGACGATTATTTGCGGGTAAATGCTTGGCTGAAAACATTACCGTTAACGTCAGTTACTCTAACAATATAGATACCCTTGGCAAGGTTGCCGATTGCAACATTGTTACCTGTTCCAGTTGCTACAACGGAACCTGTTGCAGAGTAAATGTTAACCATTTGAGACTCTATGCCTTTGATGAATAGAGTATTTCCAACAGCGTAAGCCTTGAAGTTGCCGTTTGTTGTGATACCCTCAACGCCTGATTCTTTTTCACCATTGTATGTGTAGTGTGCAATACCCTGGTTGCAGACAAGAATCCACAAGTTGAAGACTTTATCCTTGATTTCGCAGCATACTGCTGTCTGGAAGTCAGTGTTGCGAGTTCCTCCGAAACCGTCTCCCGGATAGATTTGCTGAGTTGCCTTGTCAAGTCCGTCTGTATAGTCAACCAATGACAATGCTCCGTTAGCAAGGCTTGTTGCTGCCTTGTTCAAGTAAGTAGCACCTGCAGCATATTTTCTTGTACCGAATGTGAATACTCTTGTTGAGTTGGCGTGTTGTTGGAATAGAGCAGTTGAGAATGCCTCAATTTCCTTACCTGTTGCGTCGAAGTGTGTAGGAGCAAGGTCCTTACCAGTTACCCAGTATGTTCCATCACTCATGCGTTCGATGTCAACAGAACCCTTTTGTGCACCAACCGACATTGCTGCACCTGCCTTGTTCTTCAATTCAATCTTTTCAGGAGAAGTGGCAACTGAGCCGTTGGTAACCTTGTAAGAGATGATTGCTGAACCGTCGCTGAACATAATTCTACCGTCTGTCAAGTCACCGTCAACCGACATGATTTCACCGGCTCTGATACCGCCGTGTGTAGCGTCGTTAAGGATTACTCTTGGAGCAGCACCGTCGTTATCCCAGATGTAAACCTTCAATGGGTCTGTTGTTCTAGCACCGTTTGAAAGAATAATCTTTCCGCCAAGAGCTTTAACTGAACCGGCAACGCTTTCGCCCTGAGCAATGTCAGTCATATTTAAAGTTCCTTTCTTAGTGCCAGTATATGCGTCAAGTATTGTAATTACTGGAGAAGTATTCCAAGCACTTGCGTTGAGGATATAAAGGTTCCCGTTTGCATAGGCAATGTCACGAGACTTTGGAGATGCTTTTGAGAACCAAGGAGCAGAAGCAAGGTTACCCTTTGTTTCACTGTAAATCCATTTTTCAGTAAGTTGCTCGATAGTATCGTCGAAGAAAGTCTTCGGTTTTGCAGTACCCTTGATAGCAACAGAAACAGCATCAGCACCATCCGATTTTGCAGTAAGAGTTGCAGTGTGTGTGCCTTGTTCGGTTGGTTTATATGTGATTGTTACAGTTGCAGAACCAGTTGTCTTAGCAATAGATGTCGGGCTTATTGTAAATAGTCCAGCATCTGCACCAGACAGTTCAAGAGTAATATCGCCAGTTAGGTTTGCGCCAGTAATATTAACGTTGCCAGTAGATTCGCTAAATGCAATACCTTCGATATTTATTAAAGAAGCACTTGCAGAAAGAGCAGGACCGGCTGGTTTGATTGGTTCAACATTGTGATTTGGAAGAGATTTTCCGTCAGCAACGTAGTTTGCGTAAGCCAAACCTTGGTTAGTGCTCAAAACCCAAGCTTCAACGTATTCACCATCCTTAACAGCCGCAAGAACACCACCTGTACAGTTAGGGTTTTGTCTTGTATCACTCAATTTTGCAGAAGGGAATGTCCCCATTGTAACAGGTTTTGCCCATCCATCAGAAACGTCAAGAAGAAGCATGTGTCCACCTGTGTAGTTCTTTGCTTTTTGAGCGTCAGTTTGTGATGACCAAGATTCTCCGTCCATTGGGTTATAGTTGTTAACGAGGGCATAATTTGTACCATTGAAAGTAAATGCCTTCAAAGAGTTACCCCAAGTAACGTCAGCATCCATATAATATTGACGTTTTCCGTTAGAGTCCAAACGGGTGAGATAGTTGTTTTTACCGTCAATCCAATATCCGGTGCCATCAGGATATACACGAGTAGATGCCTGAGTTTGAAGTTGGGTAGTTCCGTCAGTTGTTGCTTTCTTCACTGAAGGGGTTGTATTGACAGTTCCGTTTGTAACAGTATATTCAACAATTTTGGTTTCAGAGCCTGTATCGTTGGCAAAAGCAAATCTGCCGTTTGCCCAAGTTCCAGTGAAGCCAATGTAGTCACCAAGTCTGGTTGCACCGCCTAAGTTTGTAATGTCGGCAAGGACACGAGGGTTAGATTGGTCATTGTCCCAAACATAAAGTCGAAGATGTTCGCCCTTTTCTGCTGTTGCAAGGTTACAAGCAACGATTTTACCGTCACATTCTTTAATGTCACAGAATGTTAAAGTACCGCCTGCAACACCACCCTTGTTAAGGTTGCCGAGGTCCGCAAATGTACGTGCATTGATAACCTTTATGTCTTTATGTTCGTAAACCAAATATAGTTTGCCATCAGAGTAAGCGAAATTTCTAACATTTTTGATGTCATAACCAAGCGATGTTGAGTTGCCAGCCTTGTCACTGAGTACTTTCACGTCTTTCAATACCATAGGAGGGCGTTTGCTGACACCGCTTAGGTTTACGTTGATTGTTTTGCCTGCGCCTTTGATAGCCAAAACGCCAGAATTGTTACCAACGTAGTTGTTCTTATAAGCGTGGAATGAAACGATAAGCACACCGCCAGTGCGTTTATTCCAACCTGACTTTTCTTCTACTGTGAAATTGTTCCAGTTGTTAAGACTGTATGAGATGTCCGCAGTAAGGTTAGAACCCTTTACAACAACTTCCCATGTTCTGCGGTCGCCGTCAGCAGTTGTGACATCAGGGAACTTAATATCTGTAGGACTTACAGTCATAGATGCTTGAGGAGTAGGAGGAGCAACTGTGCCAGAAGGATCTATAAGATTTCCGTCAAATAGAGATAAGTGGTCGCGGAATCCCATAAGGTGTCCCATAGCCCATCCTTTGAAACCTCCGTTAGAATTGTTATTGATTAGGTTCCACTCTGTCCTGTTGTCAACGAAAAGACCTTCTGTTAAGACAGCGGGAACGTTTGATGAACCAGTAATAACAGTCCAACCGTTTTGTTTAACGCCACGGTTTGTTGTAGAGTAGTTTCCAAGCCTTTTGAATTGGGTAAGAAGTTGGCTTTGAACTTTTGTTGCCAATCTGTAACTGTTACCGGCAGAGAAGTAATACCATGTTTCAGTACCATGAGCGCTACCGTTAAATGCATTCAAGTGAATAGAGTTAAATATATATGGGTCCCATGATACAGAAAGAGATCTACGGTAACTTAAAGAAACAGTAGAGTTTCCGGTTCTTGTCATATTACATCTACCGCCTAATTTACCTGTAATAGTGTTTTTGATTTCTGTAGCGCATCGTAAACATAGTTCAGCTTCGTGAGGAGCAGAAGGACCGCTTGCACCAGGGTCTGTACCTCCGTGACCAGGGTCAAGACCAATTAGATACTTATTCCAACTATTGGCACTGTAAGCAATTTGTGCCGGCATAAAGGCAAACGCCAATGCTATAATAAGGAAATATAATTTTTTCATAATTTAGATTCTTAGATTATTTAAGAGTTGCAGAATAAATCTGACCGTCTGTAAAAGAGTTAAACAACAGTTTGTTGCCATCTGCAGACACGCAAGGATTCATTTCTATTTTATCCTTTGTGTTTGTCAGTGCTTTTCTTCCAGAACCGTTAATGTTGATGATATATAAGTCACCAGCAGTATATGTGTGTCCGTCATCAGCAGTGAGTTCAAATACCAATTGAGAGTTTGCCACCCAAGAAGGATTGAAACCCTTGCCAAGATTTTGTTTGTTTGAACCATCAAGATTCATAACGATTATTTCGTCCTGATGAACAAAAGCGACCTTCTTTCCGTTAGGAGAAAGAACAGGGCATACTGCTTGTTGGTCAAAAATCACTTGCTTGTTTCCGTCAGGGTAAACAAGGTAGATGCTTTCACCGTCGCTAACAACTGAAAGTTTTGTTGTTTCAGCGGCTTTTTTTGCAATTGTCTTTTTTAAAGGGGTTAAATTTGTGTTTGGAATGAGTTTTGCATCAGCGGTAAGGATATGCTTGATTCCGTCTGCCGAGTATCTCCAAGCAGCTGGTTGCATATACCTTGCATCATAAGAAAGACGAGTCTTTTTGCCTTGCAAATTAACACTCCATAAAGCGTGCGCTCTGTCTATTTTGCCATCGCCTTGGTCTAACCATCGAGTGTCGCGGATAAGAATATCCTGATTGTCGGCGCTCCATTGGAAACCAAATCCGTCACCAGGACCCTCAGTGAGTTGCTTTAGGGCAGTGCCGTTTGCTTCCATAACAAATAAGCCTTCATATCCTAATTTAGTGAAGGCAATTTTACTTCCGTCAGGTGACCATTTGGCATTTTCATACCTTATGGTACCGTTAGTTAGCCGGGTTACGTCTGAGAGTTGCCCAGTTTTAAGTGCTTGTGCGTTAGCAGTTATAGCCATTATGGCGACTGCTACAGGTAGAATAATTTTCTTCATACGCGTTTTCTGGTCTTAAGTTAGATTGTTTATTATTTTAAATGGTGTTTTCAGATTTTTATGAAGGTAATGATATTGGGTACGCTTATATTAGAAAAATGGTTAATAAACTATTCGCATGGCAATTCCATTATTCTTCACGATGCAAATATAGAGGTTATTATCATAATATTCAAATGAAAACGTGTATATTATTTATGTTTTACAACATATTTTTAGAATTTTATTAAATAAAGAGCATGTCTGAGTAAATAATTTTATAAAGAAATATGAGGAAAAGTTATTATGAAATACCCATGAGATAAAAAAATCACGCCAAAGAGAATGAAAATTATT
>UQLZ01000038.1 GCA_900541935.1 uncultured Prevotellaceae bacterium
ATAATTTTCATTCTCTTTGGCGTGATTTTTTTATCTCATGGGTATTTCATAATATGCAAAATTAATAAATTGGAAAGATATTTTAAGTCTAAAATTCCGTTTTTATAGTTTTTTATGCTGGCTAATGTTTTCCCTCCTTTTATCAACCATCGCAGGACACATCAGAATTGCAATCAAAATTATGTATTATAAAAAACGAACCCGGAATCTAAAAAAGACACCGGGATGTAAAATCATTTATACTATTATCTGACAGGAACAGCCTTAACAGTAAAATTAGATTTTTTCACGTTTGACCATTCAGCAGGTTTATCTTTAGAACCTATTGGGTAGAACCAGTTTGCATTTATTGGGAATCTGTAAGCACTATTCGTTTCGATAATTCCCGTTCCCCCCTCTGTACCGCCATTTTGTACAATATCCGAATTTCTCACCTTTCGAGCCTGCAAAACAGTTCCGTTAGCATCAGCCAGAACCACTCGAAGAGTATAGTCCTTGACATAAATAGCCTCATCATTATAACCAGCCTTAATCATCTCATCTTCCGTTTTGAAAGGGGCAATCATTGGAAGCACATAAGCGCCTTTAGAAACGACAGCCCCAGGAGCAAAGTCCTTCTCTTCAAGTTTAATCTCAACAAGGACTTTATTAACGTCATTTTCAGCAATCGGCTCCATAATAACATCCTCAGCGGAATTAGGCTTTGTCAACCAGATGCTCTTGTTTTGAGCCTTAAATAGTTCAATTCTCAGATAAGCGACATTAATACCGTTAACTTGCCTTGGTATATTTGTAAACCATCCCATAACGCCGGCAACTCTTCTATACAAGTCGATAGTACCAGTCACCTTGCCCACTTCAAGAGGAATAATCACTGCTGCCCCGCCAAAAAGTTCAGAAACGGCAATATCGCTTTTTGTTCTGCCAGAATCGAGCACAGCTTTAGCCTCGCCGAGCAAGGTCTTGCCCACTTGCACAGCATCAGGAAGAGCGAAAGTAGCGCCAGAACAGTTATCCATACCAACAGCGATAAAAGTATAAGGCTTACCCGGTTCAAAATTGTTGTAAATAACCTTGTGCATTTTTGAAACAGTAGGTTTTCCTTCTGGAGCAGCCAAATCAGTCCAATCCACCTTTTCAGAAGCAACACACATCGCATTATTTCCAGTTCCGTTAAAAATATACAACTGCATAGTTTCTACGTGCTGGAGGTTTTCAAGTCCAGGTAAAACAGTTCTGGTTATCAAAGTTGGCGAAGTGCTAAAAGTTAAAACCACCTTTGTATTTCCATCATCAGGCGAATCCGGCGAGTTCAAATCATCATTAGAACAGCCAACGGCAAACAAACAGGATATAACCAAGAACACCGCCTTTATTATATTTGAAATTTTACTATTCATATCAATTGCTTTAAAATACAGATGAATCATTACATATCGCTTTTAGTAACAAGAGATCTTAAGAACCTTAGGCTCTCTTCCTTCCATATAAACTTTCAAGATATTAATACCCGATGTTGGATTTAGCCTGAACTCCTTGCTTTCCTTACTTGCCAAATCCACAAGCATTCCATTTTCAGAATAAACCTCGCATCTATTCATCACATTATTTTTAGAACGCACAACAATACAATCCTCACTCTCACGGAAACAATAGCACCAGTCATCATAATCATTGAAGGCATTATCCTCTAAAGAGTTACCTTTAACCAGAAAGAACCGTCCCACATTTGTAGTCAATCTTCCTAAGGAAATAACTGTTTCTTCCGAATCTAAAGAATAATTCTTCCCGTTTTGAATATCAACCAGATACCAATCTTTCCATTCTCCCAAATTGCTTTTTCTAACAATAAGATTAACCACGTCAGGATTTTGCAGATAGAAACCCAAAGGAATCTTTTCAGCATTATCCAGCAACTGAATATCAAGAGACTTACTATCAGCGATGCTGAACAAGGCTATATTAGGTCTCACCTCATTATCAAGCAAGAGTTCCGCATCTTCACCAGGAATATAATCATTTGAAGCATCTGCCGAAACTCTAATCAAAGCCTTAGCCATATAGTCACCCACAGCAGCCATTAAGCACAAATCCTGAGAAGTCGCCGCGTTTCTTTTACTACTTTTCAACAACATTCCAGGAGAAGAAGTCAACATCTCTTCAGTAAAAGTTATTTTCAGAGATTTAGTAACATCCGCAACAGTAACAAACACAGACTGCATTGGTGCTATATGAGTAAAATCAGCCCCATTAGAAACGAGTTCCCCCTCTGCCATAATGAGCGAATTTGCGGAATTTCCGTCATAAACTTTCACAGATGTAAGATTATTAGCCACCATAAACTTTTGGATGTCGATATGCGACATAAAAGGATTTCCTACCAAGAAAGTATTACCAGAAATATTATTAGATAATGTTACAGAAAAAGGCAACCTGATTCCACCATTAGTATTTTCATAAATGAACCGACCAATCATATTACGCTCAATCGGTTGCACAATTCCCGTTGGCTTATCCATATCCGTCACATACTCATAAGAAGCATGCGTTTTAGGGAAGCGAAACGTCAATTTGCCCTCCGCATTTCCTCTAACAGCCTTTAAAGAGAACCCCATTCCCAATGAATAATTTTGAGCGAGATAGTTAAAAGGAGGAGTCCACCTTGTTTCATTAGGGACTACATCAATAGTATTACTTGATAAAGTTCTACCTTTAGCATTTGCCTCCCAAAGGCGCTGATAAATACGCGGGTTGAAACGGTTCTGCGGAGAATTTTGAGCGTCAGCATCAGTAAATACCGGAGGGTTTCCGCCAACAGGTATAAACATATCTCCGGTCACCATACTGTGAAGCGGAGCCGACAGCATATAATACCTGTCACCTTCGATAGCCATATCAACAGACGCCTTCGAATAAGTAAGCAAATGAGTGTTCAACACTTCGCCACCCATTTCGAAATGGATATTGTTGCAAAGGTTTTCAGCGTTAACCGTCAGAATAGGATAAATTGCACATCCCGCTGGAATAATAACGTTTGTACAAGTCAAAGGAGAACCGTCAGACCAGTTGTCCCAATTATTCCAATTCGAATCAACAGAACCATTCCATTTACTTTGAAGAGGATGCACCGTGAAAGATTTTGTAATTGATTTAGCACCATCTTGAGAAGTGACAGTTAACGGAATATTCAACCCGACTTTAGGCATTCCGCTAACCCATATTCCTTGCCCGTTTTCATCTGTCAGGACATCAACATTGTTTATCCCCTGTAAATTGCATGATAATTTGTAAACAGTTGTTGCTTCCCCGACAATAGTTACCGTCAATTCATCATCTTGACAAATATCCTTAGCCGATAGGATAAAATCGAACTCACCAGGAGTCACAGGAGGCTTGCAAGTAGAATCATCTTCACAATCAGGGATACCGTCAGCATCCGCATCTTGTCTAACAAATAGTCCATAAATCTTCAAACCGCTCAATGCTTTAACCAAATCACCAGTTTCCAGACGGACCTCATCGAATTTATGCTTTGGATTCAAAAACAGGTATATTTTATCTCCAAAACCAATTGCATCCAAACCTAAGACATTCCACCCCTTTTTCTGGTCACCAGTTTCCCTGCCTTTATAGTAAGTTTTAAAACTCCAAGAGTCGAAAACATCTAAATTTGCGAGATATGTATTTTCATCCATAACAATACCTATTTGCTGGCCTTTATCCAATGTTTTGCCCAAATTAACGGCAACATTCACCCCCACACCAACCTGGATACCGTCAACATAGGTATATGTTTCAATATCATCATCAACCAGATGCTCCAAATCTTTAATCAACACTCCCACTTGAGCAATACCAGTAGAACCAGTATGCCCATAGTTAATCGACGCCCCCATTGTCTTTCTTGAAACGACGGTGCTTCCACACCCAAGCGGGTCATCAGTATAGCAATCATCTGCAGCATCATGCATAAAAACGCCGTAGATACGCATAGCGTTCAGTTCCAAATCTAAAAATCCTGATTTCCAGAGTGTTATTTCATCAAATTCGACATCAGCAGGGACCTCAATACTAAGACGGACCTTCATCACCTCATTATCACCAATCAAACCAGCGGAAACAGTATTCCACTTAGAAATGACAGCATCATGAACGTATGATTGCGTTTTGTTATTATAGAGACGTATTCTAAAAAATGTCTTATTGATACTTTTATTTCTCCAGATAAAATAAATAAAAGTGACGGACGATTCACAAACTCTCTGATAAACAATTCACCCGATTCCAAATTTATTTCTTCAAATAAGGCATCGTTTCCAGTAAGATAATTTTTGCATTCAACATGCTCTTGTATATAAAGCAAGCCTTCAGGTTTGTTTTTTACTAAAGTCATATTCCATTACGATTTTGGTTTTATTTACTCATGGTATTATCCAAATTCTATTCAATAGCACTTTACCCCAAAAAAATTGGTTTAAATTTCCACAAAAAATATCAAATAAGACACAATACCACATAATAACAATATGGGGATTATAATATTACCAAAAAAAGTATTAAAGCAATTATATATAAAACTTTATACTTAATAATTCACATTGGGAAAAGACTTTTATCTATCATCCAAGCAAACTATAATACAAAATTAAAAAATATTTTAACCCCAACAAATAATGAGTATAATTTTAGAAAAAATTATGCTTTTGTGAGTTTTGCGGGATTGAGGTCTCGCGTTTTGTTTGTTTGGTCGAAAAGCACTTTAACTGAAGAAGATTCCTCACCAGGCTTGCCATTAATTTCAATAATCGTCCCTACTCCGAATATTTTATGAATAACAGTATCACCAACTTCAAAGGCCGCAGAATGCTTCTCTTCAAAGGTCTTGTCCATTTCCGAGGCCATGCGACGAGAACAGGTTATCAAGTATGGGTCAATGTCGCCTTTTACGTTAATCAGACTGCTATCAATTTCCATCAGGAATCGAGATGGATATTTTTCCCCGCTAAAGGAGATATTATAGCCTTCCGATTCAGTCAAAAAGAGAGCCTTTTCCGCCCTTGTAACAGCAACGTACATTAGTCTTCTCTCTTCCTCAAGGGCAGCCATTTTACGCTCCTGCAAAGCTCTGTAACTTGGGAAAATTCCTTCACTCATACCACACACGAAAACGTACGGAAATTCAAGCCCTTTCGCCTGGTGCATCGTCATCAGTTTAATTGTCGTAGAGTTATTCTTGAAGTCCATATTCGTATAAAGGGCAATATCCTGCAAGTAAGTGTAAAGGAGGATATCATCCCCATTCTCCGTAGCAGTTTCTTCGTAGCGGTTAATGTCGTTCATAAATTCCTTTACGTTTTCAAGTCTTTCCTCATCTTCATCACTTCTAATAAGGTCTAACAGTCCTGATTTTTTCAGGAGCATATCCGTAAGATCAGAAACGAGAGCAGAGTTCTTAATCTGGCGTCCCTCTTCAATAATTCTAACAAAATCAGCATACTCTTTCTTATTGAAAGGAGGTTCAGAAAGGTTGCTTTTCAACGCTTGATAAAGCGATACATTATTTTCGGAAGCGATAGTCTCAAGTTTTTTCAACGTAGCCTTTCCGAATTTTCGAGCCGGTACGTTAATAATTCTTCTGAAGGCCAGGTCACGGTCATCGTCAACAAGTTGCAAATATGCAAGAATGTCTTTGATTTCCTTTCTTTCAAAGAATCTGATACCACCCCAAATAGTATATGGCATCTGGTTCTTAATCATCTCCTTTTCGAGAGAGCGAGAAAGATAAGAAGCACGGTACAGAATTGCAAAGTTGCTGAACTCGCAGTTTTCAATACTATGCAGATTCTTTATTTGCTTAATAATCCAAGAGGCTTCGTCGGCTTCGTTTTTGCCGTGATAGTGAATTGTCTTTTTCCCATTTAGATTCTGCGTCATCAGGTCCTTGGGTATTCTGTTCTTGTTATGTGCAATAACCGAATTAGCCACTTTCAGAATATCAGGAGTAGAGCGATAATTTTCCGCAAGGACAATATCCGTTTCCGACTTGAAATTTACAAACATATCCGGCTTAGAGCCACGCCATTCATAAATAGCCTGGTCAGGGTCGCCAACAACGAAAAGATTCTTATGGATACCAGTTATGCAGTTTATCAGTTTCCAGTCGTTAGCGTTACAGTCCTGCACTTCGTCAATCTGCACATAGTTCAACTTATTCTGCCAATAATCTTTAACGTCGTCGAAATTTTCAAGAATATATAAAGCGAAATTCATAAGGTCGTCGAAATCGAGCGAATAAAAGCGCTGCTGTGCCTGCAAGAACTTTATAATAGGCTGATTGGCAACATCTTCTGACATCTCTACACCTGGGACAAGGTATTTCGGAATATAGTCAGGATTCATGTCCTTAAAGGCAGCAACTCCATTTAGGAATTTTCTGACGGTATCTTTCGTTCTGTCAATCCCGCAGTCCTCCATAACCTGCTTTGCAAGCGACTTGCAGTCCTCCTCATCAAGGATGATGAAAGATTTAGGGTATCCCAATTTGACAATATCCCGGCGCAGCACTTTAACGCAAAAGCCGTGAATAGTGCAAATCAAATCACTGTTTGCACAGTTTACGAGCAACTTGTTAATCCTCGCCCTCATCTCCTGAGCCGCTTTATTCGTGAACGTCATACACAAAATATTCGAAGGGTCAATACCTATTTCCTCAACGATAAATGCGTATCTGTGTGCCAGTACCCTCGTTTTTCCCGAGCCGGCACCAGCGACCACACGAACAAGCCCTTCGGTTGCAAGCACAGCCTCTTGCTGCTTAGGGTTAAGATTTTCCAATAATATGCTCATAATTAATTAGAAATCAGTGTTTTTGTTTTTTCTTTTTAAAAAGCGATTTCAACATTCTGTGCCTCTTCTTTTCGCTGTGGTATTTCCTTAGCATCTTGACAGCAAGGTTTCCCATCGCTTCCTGGTCAAGCCCTGCGTGGCGGGCATAGTCAATCGCCACACGAGCCGTTTCAACCTCTGTATCGATGTTCAGGCACCTGAAATTGCGATATAGTTTCTTTTTGTCGAAAACGTTGAATTTCATTCTGTTTATATCAATCAGGTAGAAATGGTATTTGCCATTTTCATCCAAATTGAAGAGAATGTTTCCAGGAGAGTAGTCCTTGTGCAGAACACCTTTATTATGCAAGTCAAGAGTGAATGCTGCAAAAGCGTCAATCATCTCCTTATAGTTCACAACCTCCGTTTCCCAATGGCGTATATTCTGCCCCTCTACCATCCTGCATATATAAAAACTACGGGCAAGCAGTCCGGAAGAATACTCCTCAATATATGCAATAGGCTCAGGCGTACCAATGCCCAGCTTCTCCAACTCTATGGCATTATCGAAAGACCGTCTTGCCTTGCTATGACGCAAATAAGAATAAACAAACCTGTTAAAAGGAGCAGGGATATGGAACTCCTTTACGGTAGCATCAATGCCACCGATATCAATGCGATATATAGTATTTCTGTCGCTATAAATAATTTCCCCTTTAACCTTTACATAAAAAGGGATAGATTCTATAGATTTTCTAAACGACTCGAATTTGGGATTTACAATAATCTTCCAGCCTTCTCTCATCGATTAGAAATCTTCAAATTGCAAAGGTAACAAATCACGAATACCGTTAACGATATAAATCTTGTCTTTTCCGTAAAGCATTATCTTTATTGGGTGACCAGCAAGTTTTTCGTATTCGAGAATAGCCTGGCGACAAGCACCACAAGGGGGCGTAGGCGAAGCCGTGAAATCTCCGTTAGAGCAAGCAGCAATAGCCAACTTCTGGAATTTTGCATCGGGATATTTTGAATGGGCATAGAAAATAGCAGATCTTTCTGCACAAGTGCCTGATGGGAAAGCAGCATTTTCCTGATTTGCACCACCAACAATTTTCCCATTTGACAACAATACAGCAGCACCAACACTGAAATTACTGTATGGAGCATAGGAATTAGCAGTCATCGCTTTGGCTTTATCCACCAAAATCTTATCCTCTTCCACAAGTTCTGCATATTTGCAAACCTGTATGTTTGTTATAATCTTCAAATCTTCCATAGTAAAGAAGGTTCCATTTATGCAAATTTAGAATTAAAATTTAAAAAAATCAATAGTTAAGGAAATATTTCTACTGGTTTTGCAAAGAAGCGAAAAGATCCTTCAATTCATCGTCGCCCATAAATCTCCTCTTGGAAATTTCTGCTGAAATAGATTTTGCAAGGTCAAGTACCCTTTTGTTTTGCATTCTGTCGCTGACATAGTCAAAAGTTTTCATAAAGATAGTGTTCACCTCATCCTCCTCCAACTGGCAAGCCATCTTTCCCTCTTCCGCAACAGTCTTAAAAATTGCTTTTCTAACGTCGCTGTATGTTGCTTTTTTTGACTTGGAGTATCTGCAAATAAGATTCGCCATCACCATAGCCGTTGTCAGTTGGAAATTCCTCAACGCAATTTCCCAGGCCTGCTTAGGAGGGACCAACTTGCTTTGCCAAGCGAAAAACTCAGGAGTGAAATGGATATACTCATTGTTATCATCATCGATGTCGATTTCGATAATATTTTCAAACTCATCAAGGAGCATCAAAGCAATGAGCATTCCAGCCAGACCGTTACACTTGTCTTCTTCGTTACGATATTTCATTGTTATAACATTAAGCGGACTGCAAATTTAGCAAAAATATTGCACACACGAAGCCTAAATGCCGAAATGGGAAAGAAAAGGAGACTCAAAATATGTATAGAAAATCTCCTGCTCTATCTGTTGCTGACAATTTCCACTATTTTGCCGTCGCTCATTTTAAGGACTCTGTCGCAGTCGTCAGCAAGGGTTTCATCATGAGTAACGATAACAAAGGTTTGGTTCAGTTCGCGTCGCAAATCGAAGAAAAGTTTGTGCAGTTCTTTCTTGTTCTTGAAATCAAGGCTACCCGACGGCTCATCAGCAAAAATTACAGAAGGTTTGTTCATCAATGCTCTTGCTACTGCCACTCTCTGCTTCTCACCGCCCGACAACTGCGACGGCTTATGATCGAGCCTGCCTGACAAACCAAGGAAGTCGAGCAATTCTGCAGCCCTTTTGTTGGCTTGCGATGCACTGTCTCCCTTTATCAACGCCGGTATGGCAACATTTTCCATTGCGGTAAACTCCGGCAATAACTGGTGGAACTGGAAAACGAAACCGATATTTCCATTACGAAATGCCGACAATTTCTTCTCTGACATCAACGACACATCGATCCCGTCATAAATAATTCTGCCAAAGTCCGGCTTGTCAAGAGTACCGACAATCTGCAAAAGGGTCGATTTGCCAGCACCACTCGGTCCAACAATAGAAACAATCTCACCGTCGTTAATCTCGGCAGAAATACCCTTTAAAACCTCAAGATTTCCGAAACTTTTTCGTATGTCTTTTATCTCAATCATCTTTCAGAAATTTTTCTAATAACAAAAGCGGCAAGATAGCAGCCGAAAACAGCAGGGAGAAACGACACCGTGCCGTAACTCGACACCTTGCATGCAATCTCATTTGTAAGCGTCAACGCCGATTTGGATGGCTGCTCACTACTCCAAACGACCTTCAGTTTTTTGCGAATGCCTAATTTCTTCAATCTGTCGCGAACGGCTTTTGCCAAACCGTCGGAATGGGTTTCCCAAATATCGGCATACTGTATTTTCTGCAAGTCCATACGGCCACCGGCTCCCATAGATGATATTATATTTATTTTATTGTTCAGGCAATGTGCAATTAGCGCCACTTTAGGAGAAACAGAATCAATGGCATCAATAACGAAGTCATACTTCCCGATACCGACAATCTCCGCTACGTTGTCAACGGTTACAAAACCGCAAACAGCATCAATTTTCAAACTCGGATTAATGTCGAGCATACGTTCCTTCAGAACATCTACCTTCGGTTTTCCCAAAGTAGAATTAAGAGCAGGCAACTGCCTGTTCAAGTTAGTTACCCCAACAACATCTCCGTCGATAATGTCAACGCACCCCACTCCGCTTCTGACAAGCATCTCAAGGGCATATGCGCCAACACCACCCACACCAACAACAAGGACACGGCTGCCTTCCAAACGCAACCGCCCATCCTCTCCTAACAAAAGGTCAGTTCTCTGCCACCAATTTTCCACAATACAGACACAAAAATTATTTGCTTTTTTTATACTCACTTGGCGTCATCCCTGTGTGATGCTTGAAATATTTTCCAAAGAAAGACTGGTTAGGGAAATTAAGCGTATAAGCAATTTCCTGTACGTTCATCGTTGAATATTTCAAAAGGTTCTTTGCTTCGAGGATAACATAATGGTTAATCCACTGAGCAACGGTACTACCGCTTGCACGCTTTATTAGCGTTGTGAAGTACTTTGGAGAAAGGTGCATTCTTTCGGCATAGAAACCGACAGATCTTTCTGTCTTGTAGTTTTCACCAAGAAGGATGAGAAACTCCTTAAAGTAACCGGCATTCTTGTTGAAATCATCAGAATTAACCTTTGTTCTCACACTTGCCTCAATAATACGGCACAACTTGAAAAAGACCGCAGCCATAAGGCATCTGACAATTTCGCGCGAATTATCGTCATAGTTATTGTTAGATATTTCAGTTGCAATAGCATCAATAATATCACAAATCTCAGTAAAACCGGCATCTGACAGTTGGAAATACTGATTGTCCTTCAGACTAAGCAATTTCTGAATTATCGGCTTAATATCGAGAGTCTGATTTTGTATGTATTCCACGTCAATAGCCATCGCCTTAACCAGCCCATCAACGTCATTATCCACATACATAATCTGCCCTGGGAAATTCACGAAAATCCCGTTTTTTTCAATGTGATAAACCTTATTGTTCGTTCTAACGTCAAAACTGCCGTCTTTGCACATTAAAAAGATAAAGGCATTAAGGCTAAAAGGATGAGAAAGAGAAAAATTGTGCTTGGAAATATTCTCTTTAGCATCCTTAGAAGAGCGTGAAGCAATCAGGCAACCAGGGACGTAGGCATCACCCGGCATCTTGTTAAAGATTGAAACAATCTTATCCAGAGAAACTCTCGGGATATCTTTAATTTCTTGCATTTTTCTTGTTATTATGTGTTGTTAAGCGTATAAATTAAACAAATATGCTGAATTATTGTTCATTTAGTTTGATTAGATATAGGATTTTTTAACTAAAAGGAAAATTTATTTCCTATATAGATTATAAAAAGAGAAAAGGACAAAGAATTGCCCTATTTCTCCCAAATCCAAAGGCATCTGATTTTTTTCCTTATCGCCAAAACGTTACCACAAGATATAGCAGCAATAACCAGTAAACCAGCAGCGAGCGACCAGCAAATAGAAGCCCCTTCCAAATCAAGAACCTTTGCTACCGGCAAATAAGCCATTCTTGCAATTGTAAGAATAAATACAGCGATAATAAATACCGCAGCATTCATAAATAGCACCAATTTCACGAACATTCCAGCCACCTGCTTCGGAGAATATCCCAGAATAAGCAAATTCTTCAATTTCTCGGTGTTTTTCTGCATAAGCAGATAAATGCTAAGAACGAGAATAAGGAATGAAAGGAAGCAAATAACAAGGCCAACCACGACCACGACCGACATTATCAACGACAGCAGTCCACTCGCCTTAGAATTATTCAACTTATCTCCGGCGACCTCATATCCCTTGTTGCTAAAATAAGATTCCACCTTTGTATTTCCCAAACCCTTTACCTTTACAATAATTCTCGACGGAGATTCAGAAATACCCGGAGCATACCTTTCATTGCTCCATTTCATGAAAGCATCAGGAACTATAATAGTGTTCAATCTGCTTGAAAAGCCAACAATCTTTCCTGGAATATATTCAAATCCACCTCCAGGCAAAGTCATTCTAAAAACGATAGGCACCATTCCAACCATTCCCTCGCTCAACTGCGGCATTCCCTGCGATGCGGCAAACCCAAAATTATAAAGCGAAAGATAGTCCTTTGAAACAATTATAGGAATTTGCGGATTGTTTGGATCGAATGTCCATTTCTTAGTGTCAACGTCAATAAATTCATCAGGGACAGACTCAAAAAAGAAACTTGTACGCAACCCACGCCCCTGCAATTCAACAGAACCGTAGATAGGATAATTTGATGTGGTAAAAGTTCCAACCGAAGCCACCCAATCCTGACTTTTCAAGTCGTTCAAATCATCTTTTGTAAAAGCAGAACCAGAGTTACCCCCAACAAATCCTTTCAAGGCAGAAAAGCCACTGACTTTTTTCGTCACCACAAGATAATCCTTTCCCATCACGCCATCGTCGCTGAATAGAGGGACAACATCAGCATAAAACTGCACGCCAATCATCACGATAGCCAAGCCAATTATATTGGCAATCGCAAATCCCGCCAACTGCATTTTGCTTATCTGTTTTCCCAAAAGTTTCCACAAAAGACGCCTCATAACTTTAAAACAATATCATAATCCATATTCAGATTGTTTCCCACTGAAGTGGCAATAATTCCAGCACCTGCTTTCTCTGCACAATCATAAACCAATTCAGCAATCACAGCATTATTATCCTCATCAAGATGGCTAACAGGTTCATCAAGCATAATAAAATCACAAGGCTGGCACAAAGCACGAATAATAGCCACTCTCTGCTGCTGCCCTATCGACAATTTTCCCACAGGCTTTCCAATCATATCTTCTATTCCCAACTTTCTGAACATTTCAAGAATTTCCGAATCATTTAGAAAAGAAGTAATCTCATTCTTTATAGAGACATTCTCCCATGCGGTCAATTCACCAAAGAGCCTCAAGTCCTGCGGAAGATATGCAATCTGTCTCTGACGCACCAAGCACCAATCATTGACGGAAAAATCCCGCAAATTTCTTTTATCAAAAAAAATATCACCGGAATAATCTGCACGATACCCAAACAGGAAAGCACAAAGCGACGACTTACCGCCACCGCTCTGTGCAGAAACAAGATATTTTTTTCCTTTTTCAAACGCCAGCGAAGATTGCCAAACTTCCGAAACAATACGCGAACTATCAGCAAAAGCCGCAGGCGTTACGTTATTCAATTCAATGATATTCATTCTGGAACTTAAATGCTACCCAAAATCTTTACAAAATATGCGTAAATATTATCCATGTCATTATGCTCAACATGAACAACCAACTCAGCCTTTTCGTCGTCAGACTTAGCATAGATATAACCAGCGACCGGCTTTCCAAGGTATGCAGTACCCGCAGTAGAGAAAGTTGAGCCGTCCATGCAATTTATGAACATAGTAGCAGAAGCATCTTTAAAGAACTTTGAAGCCTTGCTGTCCTTAAAATTCTCCTTTGGCAAAACATTATTCGTTACATATACGCAATCATCTTTAAAGCCGAGTCTAACAAGCACACCAGCAAGATTGTCAGAGATTGTATATTCTCCGTGCTGGTCTGCCTTATACTCTTTATCTAACAAAACCTTCAAATTTTTCTCAGCACCGTCCTTTAACTTAGCAGCAGCAGAAATCTGGATATCACGAAGACTAACAAGACTGTTTATCTTTACTCCCATTACGATATTACCTTCGATATTGTTGAAAGCCGTTTTTACCATCGCCTTCTCCTCATTTCTGAACAAAGAAGAAACAGCCATATCCTTTAAGTATGAGACATAAATTTCATCCATTGCAACCGCATAAACGAATGAAGATTCCGCATCAATAAACTTAAGCAAATCTGTGTCAAATTCAGGCATATTTATCTTCTTAAGCAGATTGTTTCCCTCTGCATCATATAGGTGTGCCGTTATCTTGAAATCATCCTTACTGCCCTCTCCCTGATAATAAAGTTCAGAAGATTTCAACTGCTCATAATACGGAATTGAGGAAATATTAGCCGGCATATTGTTCATAAATCGTTTGTCAGAGTAAACAGCCCCAACGTTAAAATACCCGCCAAAGTCACCGCCTTTAATATTATCCTTGAATTTCTTCTTTGCAGTAATCGCCTTGGAAGGGTCGATAGAAGTAAAGAAATCTATATCTTTAGCGATGTCTCTTGAGCCGTCAGTGTACCAGCACAAGCCGTCTTTGACAGCAATGCTATTTCCATTAACATTAAAGACAGTAACTCCGTTGACAACCGACTTCTCTCCTTCAAGAACAGCCATTAATTTGTCTTCATCAGTCACTGACGTAACGGCATATACCGTACCGTCGTACTCAAAAACAGCCAACTGCTCAGGATCCAAGCCATAATCACCAGTTAGGAAACCCTCCATCAACTTAGCGTCTTCAGCCGACATTCCCTTAATAGTAGCACCTTTCTGATCTACTTTCTTTGCAATAGTCAAAGGATTCAAACTAAGCACAAAACGCGAACTCTGCGGAATAGACTCCAACACATCAGCAGATTTAGAACAAGACACCATCAGCACAGCAACAAGCACACTTGCCAAACAAGCCTTTAAATTCAAAAAATTGGTTTTCATAAGGTAATATTTAGTTTATTAATAATTCCATAGTTTAATGAAATAACATTCAAGCAACGTTATTAGTTCAAAAAATCCTTTACTAACCACTTCAGAATATTAATATCGTAAAGGTAAAAAGAAATTTCCCTAAAATGATAACTTTTTACCGAAAAAAATAAGAAGCGAAATAAGAAACCTTATAAACGCCTGAAAGCCAACTATATATAATATAATTTTACCTGATTAAAACACTAATATTCAACACATTAGCATATACTATTGCTAAATTTTAGCATTACCAAACGCTTCAATTAGTATTTTCGCTTTTGCCTTGCCAACAACGGCAGCAATATCTTCCTCCGAAGCCTCCTTAGCGCGCTTCAGGCTGTGGAAATGCCTTATTAGGGCATCGGCGGTTTTCTGCCCTATTCCCTTAATACCGTCAAGTTCCGACAGCACCTGACTCTTGCTGCGGCGGTTACGGTGGTGAGTGATACCAAAACGGTGAGCCTCGTTACGAAGGTGCTGGATAACCTTCAGCGTTTCCGATGTTTTGCTGATATAAATAGGCAATGAATCTCCTGGGAAATAAATCTCTTCAAGTCGCTTTGCAATACCAATCAAAGCGACTTTTCCACGAATACCCATATTGTCAAAAGCCTTTACTGCCGAACTCAACTGCCCTTTTCCACCGTCAACGATAACCAACTGCGGGAGTGGTTCCCCTTCATTGACCAAACGAGTATATCTACGAGTTAACACCTCAATCATTGAAGCGAAATCATCAGGACCTTCAACAGTCTTTATATTGAAATGGCGATAATCCTTTTTAGACGGTTTTGCATTCTTGAATACCACACATGACGCAACCGGATTAGTACCCTGAGTATTCGAGTTGTCAAAGCACTCAATATGCCTTGGCAATTCCGGCAGGTGCAAATCTTTTTGAATCTGCGTCAGCAAACGGGTGGTTCGCTGCTCCGGGTTCAGTTTCTCCATAGCCTTTAGCCTGTCAAACTTTCTCTGCTTAGCGTTTCTCAACGATACTTCGAGAAGTTTCTTTTTATCCCCTCTTTGAGGAATAATAAACGAGATATTCTGCGATTCAAAATCCGGCAAAAACGGGACAACAACCTCTTTTGCCACATCTCCAAATTCTGCCTTAACCTGACCAATAGCATACGACAACAACTGCTCCGGAGTTTCATCAAGGCGACGCTTAAAATCGTAAGTGATGCTTCTCACCACTGCCCCACTCCGTATGTGCATATAGTTTATGAATGCCATGTCGTCATCAGGCTCAAAAGAGAAAACATCAACGTTGCTAATCAACGTGCTAACGATAACCGATTTTGCCCGATATTTCTCAATAAGGTCATACTTCACCTTCAATTCCTGAGCCTTCTCAAACTCCATATTCTCTGCCAAGCGCATCATCTCCGTCATCAGATAATCAGAAATAGGCTGCGTATCTCCCGCAAGAATCTGCTTTACAGACGCAATATAAACTGCATATTCCTCATGCGAAACAGCACCCACACAGCAACCGCGACAATTCTTGATATGATATTCCAGACAGACCTTAAACTTCTTTGCCGATATGCTTCCAGGCGTTATAGCCAAACGGCACCTACGCAAAGGAAACAATTCGTTAATAAAGCGAAGTACAGTTTTTGCCACCATTACATTGGAATAAGGGCCATAATATCTACCGCATTTTTTATCGACATCACGAGTTAGAAAGACACGAGGATAATACTCGTTTGTAACGCAAATCCATGGATAAGACTTATCGTCCTTAAGCAGGATATTATATTTGGGATTATGTTCCTTTATAAGACTGTTTTCGAGGTGCAGGGCGTCTTCCTCCGTATCCACCACAACATAACTAAGGTCGCAGATTTTACGGACAAGGATATTCGTCTTGGGCGATTCATGGACGCGGTTAAAATAAGAAGAAACCCTCCTCTTCAACCGCTTAGCCTTTCCAACATAAATAACAGTTCCCTCCTTATCATAATAAAGATAGCAACCAGGAGAATCAGGCAGCATAGCCACCTTTTCTGCCAATGACAAAGACACTTTCTGCTCCATAAAAAGCGAATAAACAAGTTTAGTTATAAAAAATGCAGAGATAAAATATTTATCTCTGCAAATATACGATATTATTTGATGCTCCTATTAATAAGTAATCAACGAATTAACCTCAACATCATCAGGGAAGGCATTTCTGCCGTTCAAGAAAGAAAGTTCGATAATAAAATTGATGTAAATCTTTTTAGGATTCATGCTCTTCACCAATTCGTAAGCAGCAGCCATAGTACCGCCAGTAGCAAGGACATCATCGTGGAGAACGACAATATCATCAGGAGTGATAGCATCTCTGTGGATTTCGATAGTGTCTGTGCCATATTCCTTCGAATAACTTTTTTTCAAAGTGTCAGCAGGCAATTTACCAGGTTTGCGAACAGGAACAAAGCCAGCGTTCAACTCATACGCAAGGATAGAAGCACCGATAAAACCTCTTGATTCAATACCAACAACTTTAGTCACTCCCAAATCCTTGTACTGCTCTCTGATAGAGTTTCCAATAACTTTCAAAGCATCCGCATCCTTAAAAGCAGTCGTCAAATCTTTGAAGACAATACCTTTTGTCGGGAAATCGACAACGTCACGGATAACTTCTTTTACTTTCTCAAGTTCCATTTGATTTATAGTTTTATATTATTATATTCTGATAGTTACGTCTAATTTGTTCCACGTGGAACATCATCTTCCAAGCAATAGCAATAATATATTAATATCGCTTGGCGATATTCCCGGAATGCGGGCAGCCTGAGCAACTGTCTCAGGGTCAATCTTGGTTAATTTCTGCCTTGCTTCGGTAGAAATCGTATGAACATCCATATAATTTATCTTGCCACGAAGTTTAACCTTTTCAAGTCTTGAAAGTTTGTCGGCAATTACTCTTTCTCTCTCGATATATCCATTATACTTAACAAGTATTTCGGCTGCCTCTACAATTTCCTCACGACGCACCTCCTCAATCGAATCGATAAGTTTCTGCAATTGTGGTATCTGCTCGGCAAGCATCATAATCGTCAATTGCGGACGGAGAACGAGGTCCTTCAACTTGACAGACTGACGCAGCGGAGAAAGGTTCATTGACTCAAGATAAGGATTAATCAATGCCGCTTTTGCTGTAAATTTCTCAAGGAATTCAATGATTTTATCGCGTGCCTCCTTCTTGGAAAGCATCAAATCATAGCGTTCCTTTGTTGCCAGACCAATCTCATAACCTCTTGGAGTAAGCCGCATATCGGCATCGTCCTGACGGAGGAGAATACGATATTCCGCACGAGAAGTAAACATTCTATAAGGCTCGTCAACGCCCTTTGTAACCAAGTCATCGATAAGCACTCCAATATATGCTTCATCACGATTAAGGACGAACGGTTCAAGCCCGTTAGAAGACCTATGAGCATTGATACCGGCGATAAGCCCCTGCCCTGCTGCCTCCTCGTAGCCCGTTGTTCCATTTACCTGACCGGCGAAATAAAGTCCTTTAACCAACTTTGTTTCGAGGCTGTGACGCAACTGTGTCGGGTCAAAAAAGTCGTATTCAATAGCATATCCCGGACGGTAAATCTGGGCATCTGCAAGTGCCGGAACGAGGCTCATAGCCTTAATCTGCACGTCAAGAGGCAGAGAGGATGAGAAGCCATTCATATAGTATTCGCACGTTGTTTCGCCCTCCGGTTCGAGGAACAACTGATGCGCATCCTTATCGGCAAAGGTAACAATTTTCGTCTCTATACTCGGACAATACCTCGGACCGATACTTTTAATTGTACCATTATAAAGTGGAGAATCTGGCAAACCCTCTTTCAACGCCTCATGCACCTCTGGAGATGTATAAACAATCCAGCATGGTCGTTGCTTCAGCGATCTTTTTACAGAAGGCAGGTAAGAGAACTTATGAAAATCATTCTCTCCGTCCTGACGCGTAGCCATTTCAAAATGAATGGTTCTACCGTCGATTCTGACAGGCGTTCCCGTCTTCATCCTATCCGCCTTAAAGCCCATTTCAACCAACTGCTCAGTAATACCATAAGAAGCAGGTTCTGAAATACGGCCTCCTTCAAGGCTCACGCGACCTATGTGCATCAAGCCATTAAGGAACGTACCAGCCGTTAAAACCACCGATTTTGCCGAGAAAGTAACGCCAAGAGAAGTCTTAACCCCCTTAACGAAACCGTCTTCAACAACAAGTCCAGTAGCGGAATCCTGCCACATATAAAGGTTCTCAGTATTTTCGATTACTGCTCTCCAGTTGTCAATAAACTTAACCCTATCCGCCTGGGCACGCGGGCTCCACATAGCGGGCCCCTTAGACCTGTTCAGCATCCTGAACTGGATAGCCGAACGGTCGGTAACAATACCCATCTGACCGCCAAGAGCATCTATCTCTCTGACTATCTGTCCCTTAGCAATACCACCAACAGCAGGATTACAACTCATTTGCGCAATCTTGTTCATATCCATCGTTATGAGCAATGTGCGCGAACCGAGATTTGCCGCCGCACAAGCCGCTTCGCAACCGGCGTGTCCGGCTCCAATAACTATAACATCATAATCAAACCTCATTTTTAATTATTTTGGAGTTGTGACAATAAATCAAGTGATTGATTTTCAAATCGTTCCATAATTTCACGCTCACCTTCACCCTTATCGTTAACGCCACAAAGATGGAGTATTCCGTGAATAATCACCCTATACAATTCTCTTTGATATGCGTCGCCAACCATTTCCGAATTAGAAAGAACGGTATCAAGCGAAATAAACATATCTCCGGAAATCCTGTGCGGCTTTCCGTAGTCAAAGGTGATAATATCGGTATAGTAATCGTGATTTAGAAACTTTCTATTTACTTCAAGTATCTTTTCATCAGAGCAGAATATATAGCAAATATCGCCCACAGATTTCCCCAACCCCCGGGCTACCTCCTCAATCCAACGCTTCATCAGCGTCTCATCAAGTAAAGGCAAATCAACGCCATCTGCAGTAAAAACAAATTCTGCCATAATACTTTAAAACAACTACAAAGGTAATGCAAGTTATCAAGAAATCAAAATCTTTTTTCCAACCAATGCCCTACCCTATCCAAAGAAGAAGTAGGCAACGGCAATGCCTGCAATAGAACCGACAACATCAGCAAACAATGCAAAAGGCACAGCATATCGTGTTTTTGTCACCCCTACACTACCGAAATAAACGGCAAGGATATAGAACATTGTATCAGTGCTACCTTGCACACAGCCGGCAATACGCGCTGGTAAAGAGTCAACGCCAAAGGTATTGATAACGTCAACCATAAGTCCGCGGCTGCCTGTTCCGCTAAGCGGTTTCATCAAGGCTGTTGGCAAAGCCTCCACCCACGAAGTGTCAAAACCCATTGCTTCAACAAGCCAAGCAACACCGCCAGTAATAACCGACATTGCTCCAGATGCGCGGAACATACCGATAGTAACAAGGATGGCAACAAGGTAAGGGATAATCATAACAGCCGTTTTAAAGCCCTCCTTTGCGCCTTCGATGAAACTGTCATATACATTAATTTTCTTTCTAACGCCTGCTAATATAAAGCCAAGAATAACGGTCATCAAAATAGCATTTGCTGCAAAGGAACTATACTTCTGCATCATCTCTGGTGTGAGTGATGAGAAATACCAAACGACAAGGGAAACAAAGCCTATAAGACCCGCTACCCATGTCAGAATTACCTTATCTAAAATATTGATTTTCTGTTTTATACACAATGAAACAAGTCCAACAATGCTCGCAACGAAGGTTGCTATCAATATAGGAATAAAGACATCGGTTGGATTAGCCGCACCGCAACTTGCACGATAAGTCATAATGCCAATAGGTATAAGCACAAGTCCAGAAGCATTAAGAACGAGGAACATCAACATGGCATCTGTCGCGGTGTCTTTCTTATCATTAAGCGACTGCATCTGCTGCATCGCTTTCAAGCCGAGAGGCGTTGCCGCATTGTCAAGACCAAGCATATTCGCCGAAACGTTCATAAAGATTCCACCCATTGCAGGGTGATCTTTCGGAATGCCGGGAAAGAGGCGAGAAAACAGCGGACTGATAAGTCTGCCAAAAAACTGGATTACGCCCCCACGCTCCCCTATCTTCATAATACCCATCCATAACGACAAAACACCTGTAAGCCCTAACGAAAGTTCAAAGGCAGTTGTTGCTGATGAAAATGAGGAATTCATTATATCAGTCCAGATTTCCACATTGCCGTTAAAAATTGTTTCGTACAGAGCAAAGATGAACGCAAGCACAAAAAATGCTATCCATATATAATTTAAAGCCATAAAAACCGAGTTTTTCTAACAATTGACAAAGTTACAAAAATTAAAACACTTATAATAACCATTTTAAATTTTTCTGCAAAATTTACACGAACGCGAATTTTGACACTAAACGGCTGATTCTACACATTATACGCAAAACTTAACCCTCTGAGATTTTAAAATTTGGAAACAATTCAGGTATTCGGTCAGAAAAACGACAAAAAAACGGCAAAAAAAAATTCTGCATTATGCAACTTTTCGTAAATTAGCAACGTCTAATGACAAAAGAACCAAAATTCAAACATTATGAAAAAATCCATTCTCTTCTTCGCAGCAAGTCTTTTATTTGCTATGACTTCTTGCAACGGTCAAATTGTTAAATCGGCAGCGCAAAAATTAGACCTCGATATAACGACAAGCACCAATCCAGACACAACAATTATAGCCTCTGATAATTTTGTAACAATAACAAAGGACATCAAACAATTCTCAAAACTGATAAATAACATCGCGGCAGACTTTACTTACATACAAAACGAAGATGCACCAAAAATCGTAATTACAGGTCCTGACAATATTATCGAGTTGGTTAAAATAAAAGAGAAAGACAGCATCCTTACTCTCAGCTTCCCGGATAGGTTAAAAATCAAGCGACAGGAAGACCTGAAAATTACTATCAACTCAAAAGAAATAAATTTAATAACACAAAATGGCGTTGGCAATTTCTTAGCCGAAAATCTTCACAGCAACAAAATGCGGATAATCAATAATGGTGTTGGTGATTTAAAAATACATAAGGTAGCAACCACAGAACTTGTTATCAAAAACAACGGAGTTGGCGACACAAAGATAACGAATATTAAAACCAAAGACCTTGATGCCGACAATCACGGAGTAGGCGACATTACCATTACAGGCTATGCTGACTTTGCAGATGTTAAGAACCATGGCGTTGGAGACATAAAAATAGGCGACCTCAAAGCAAAGGAACTTAAAAAGAAAAACAATGGCGTAGGCGAAATTAAATAAAAATCAATTGTATCATAAGCGAAATGTATTATAAGACCTCTTTATGGGGTCTTATTTTTTGCGTCCGCAAAGAGCTGTTTTGTGGAAATTGTTTTTGTTCCAGCATGGGCTGACTCATTTGCATAAGCCATTGCCCACGGCGGACGAAATACATTTCGTCCCTACAGTTTTACTGATTATCTACATATTATAAACTCACTACTGTAGGGACACTCAGCAGAGTGTCCGCAGTTGCAAATTGCTTGTTCTGCACTCTCCTTTCACTGTCTTTTGATAAGATAAGACAAACTGCACCTCCGAAGAAAAAATCAAGTAAACTTGTTTTTTCTCCTCTCGGTTTGTATTATCTTTGGATAAGACAGGATGCGGTTCGACAAAAGA
>UQLZ01000039.1 GCA_900541935.1 uncultured Prevotellaceae bacterium
CCAGGCTGGAAATCAATTTCCCCTTCAGGGAAAAATTTGTTTTTATTCGTGCGTGCCGGACAAAATACATTTCGTTCCCTACATTTAACTGATTATCAAAATATTACAATTACGCTGCCGTAGGGACACTCTGCAGAGTGTCCGCAACCGTGCCGTTCATTCACACAGCGGACGAAATACATTTCGTCCCTACAAATAATTTATACACAACAAAATACACGCAACCTGTAGGGACACTCTGCAGAGTGTCCGCAACCGTACCGTTCACTCCCGAAATGCCGGACGAAATACATTTCGCACACCGTAAATAATGCCTAATGCGGTCTTTCCATTCTGTGCGGTGGTCCGGGGCGACGGCCATAACCACCATAATCAAAATCTCGCTCGGTTGCTCCGTTTCCGAAGATTGAGAATTTATAAGCAAACGTCACCATAAAGTAGCGTGTAATTGTATTAAACTCACTGTCGGTAATGTAGTTTGCCGTCACGGTGCGGGATATATTTTTCTTCTCTTGCAGCAAATCGTATGCCTTAACCGATACCGTTGCGTTTTTCCCTTTGAGGAACTGATATGATATTGATGCGTTCCACAGCCATTGCTCATTATCGAAGCCGTCGGAGTATCCTTTTGAATCTCCATAAGAGAGGTCTGTTGAAAGCACCAAACCGAATGGAGCATAGTAATTTGCATTGAAATTCGCCCCGTATGAGTGCACGTTTCTGTCGGAGTTGTTCTGTAGCGAGTTCCTTGTTAACTGAAGGTTGTAATATGGTCTTAACTCAATGTCAACGAGTCCATTTCTGAAAGCGAGGCTCGGCGTTTCACTGACCATGACGGAACCGCTCCTGTTGATAAGTCCGTTGGTAAATCCCGCCGCCTTTGAATATCTGAAAAAGAGGTGGTTTGAGAAATGCCAGTTCTTGTTTCTGAAGGGCGTTGTAAACATCATCATAGCGTGTGCCGACCAAACGCCGTTAACGTTTGCGTAAGTAGTCAGTTGCTTACCTGTCTCTTCGTATGTCGTCTTGGTAACAATACTGTTTTGGGTAAATGATATATTACCCATCGCCATAATGCTGCGCTGCTTTTCCTGATTGAAATTATTGTACCTCAACATTATGCGGTGAGTGAACGACGGCACAAGGTTCGGATTACCCTGAACAACCTTCATAGGGTCTGAAACGTCGGCAACGGGTTGCAACTGCGTCATTGACGGAGCGGATGAACTGCCTCGATAGTTGACTGCAAGACTGCTCTTTTTGGAGAACATATATCTGAAACGGATAAACGGAGCGTAATTCCATACCCAGTTTTGCGGAATATCTTTAGCGGAATTAACCAGATTCTCGCTCTGCATCATCGTTGGCTCAACAGAAAAACCTGCATTTAAACGGATTGTCTTTGTATTCTGCTGATAACCGATTCTTATTCTCTGGTCGAACTGGTCATTTCGGAATCGGTTGCTCTGCTCCTCATCGAGAACGCCCGACTCCTCGGCAATGGCATTAGCAACAGCCGGATTTGTCTTGATTCCGTGCTTTTCAAGTGCGTTTAGAGCCTCCAGTGTACTATATTTGTTGCCAATATTATAAACAAGTTTGTCCGCATTGTTGAAGTAGTAGTTCATATTATATGCCAAAGTGAGGAAACGGGCCTTTTTAATATCGCCCAACGGCTCTTTCCACGTCAGCCTAAGTCCTGCACGACTGGTCCACTGCCTGTTGTCGCCAATCTGGTTTCTTTCCTCGTTTTCCTCAGGAGCAAGGAAGAACTCGTTAAGTGCATAACTTGTTTCATCTTCTTCGGTATTACTGTATCTGTAAGTCATTTGAGTACTCAACGAGCGGCCCGGTTTGCGGAACTTATGGTTATAAACCAGTTGTCCATTAAGTTCGTATGCAGTACCGCTACTTATAACATTACTCTGACCCTTATTGACCGCTGTACGCTTTTCGTCACCGGCAAAGAGTTCAGACAATTCATTAAGGTATGAGTCATTGAACGACACGTTGAATCTTGGGCGGAACTCAAAAGTATTGGAGGAATCAGCCTCCCACTTCATTCGAAAGTTGCCAAAAATATTGTGCGTATTGTCGCGTGACACATTCTTAGAATTTTCGTAAGAAGTGGAGTCGGTAAAAAGGTACTGCTTGCTTGCCGAAGTATTCGTCTTTTTATTTGAGTGTGAATACATAAGGTCTCCTCCAATTCTGAAGTTTGTTCCCTTTCCTACATTGAAATTAATACCGATACTTTGAGCGGAGTTAATGCCCCTTCCGCTTCCAAAGCGGAAGAACCTTCCACCAGAGTTAGTGAAACCTGGGTCGTTTATGTTGTTGAAGTTGCCAATAATGCTGAACTGGTTTTTCCCATAGAATCTGTTAACCATAAAGTTGCCCATATATCTGTCATCAGTTCCGTAACCGGCGACGGCATTTCCGAACCAACCTTTTTTCATTCCTTTCTTTACAGAAAGATTGATAACGGTTTCCTCTTCCCCATCGTCAACGCCGGTAAGTCGTGCCAAATCACTCTTGCGGTCAATAACCTGCAACTTGTCAACCATATCAACTGGAATATTTTTAGATGCCACCTTTGCATCGTCGGTGAAAAACTCTTCACCGTCAACAAGGATTTTTGTGATTTCCTTACCTTGCGCCGTGATTTTTCCGTCAGCATCTACTTCAACGCCGGGCAACCGCTTAAGCAAGTCCTCAACAACTGCATTAGGCTGAACTTTATAGGAATCAGCATTATACTCAACGGTATCCTGCATCACCTTCACTTCCGTCTTAACACCAACAACTTCTGCTTCCTTCAGAACAATAGTATTGGAAGCCATCTTCAAGGTATCTAATGACAGCCGTTGTGAACCGTCGGCAAGCCTGAAATTATGAAAATTAGTCTTATAGCCAAGGTACGACACTTCAAGGATATACCTGCCCTTTCGCAATCCTCGGAAAGTGAACTTTCCATTAACATCAGTGATACCACCATTTACAAAAGAACTGTCTCTACTGTTAAGAATCTTCAGCGAGGCATTAACAAGAGGACTACCGTCAGCAGAGTCGGCAACAGTTCCAAAAACCGTTCCACAAAAGGCTTCTACATAACCTATTACAGACAATATTATAAGTGTGATGTATTTTCTCATTTAGCGTTTATCTATTTATTACAGTTAAGCATTCTTGCTTATGACACATTTGGAAGCGTAAAGTTAATGAGAAGGTTCCGTTTTTGAAATTTTTTATTAATAATACAATTTAATTAACGTTGTTACACAATTAAAACGCCATCACCACTCTCGGCGGACGAAATACATTTCGTCCCTACAAACAATTGACACACAATAAAATATACACATAACCTGTAGGGACACTCTGCAGAGTGTCCGCGATTAGTGCCGTCTTGCGAACGTTTTTGCATGGGCGGACGAAATGCATTTCGTCCCTACAAACCGCTGATGCTCTGCCGTTTGCTATTTAACAAACTTAATATCAAGGTTTATCTTCCCTATTTCATCATATAGTTTGTTTCTTTTTTCAGGAATTGATTTTATGAATGATTCAATGTCATCTCCATAGGCTCTTTCAGTATAAAAGCAGAGTAAAATTGCGTCTTTTCCGTTAACTTTTACAGAACTGTACCTGTGGATATCCAGTTCAACACAATTCATTTCTTTTCCATTATAGTCGCTAACAATAAAATCAAGCAGGTACATATCGCCGTTTTCTGCAACCTGATAATTGATGATAGGATCATTCTTCTTTCTTTCATCTAATTCGGCAACCTTTAGCCTAACAGCATCAATGGGGTGAACATCGACAAATAGTAAGGTAACGGTAAACATTGTTTTAAGATTGTCGAATGAGTCACCTTTTGGAAGATATTCCTGAACATAAAACATCTTACCGTCATTCTGACTCCAGGCAAAGTGATATTTTTCTCCGCAAAATTTAATAGGCTCATCAACGTTGAACAATTTAACAGGTGCTTCTCCAAATGACAAAAACCATACTGACAAAATAACCAATAAAGAAAAGAAACGTTTCATAGCGATAGGATTTTTAAGTGATACACAAATTTATGATATTTTTTTGTAAATTTGCAATCTAATTGCTTAATTTATGAAAGAATTTATCGTAATCTTAAGGCGCTTCGTTCCGCCATATAAGACGTACCTTATACTGAATATTATTTTCAATATCCTTGCTGCATTTCTAACTCTGTTCTCCTTTGCGTTGATAATTCCAATCCTTGATATGCTTTTCAATGGAGGAGGAACAGAATACCATTTTATGGAATGGGGCAGTGGAAACCTTAAGGATGTTGCTATCAACAACTTCTATTATGCCGCATACTACTGCAAGGAAACCTACGGAGCATCAACAACGCTGGCAATGCTTGCCGTTGCGTTGGTTGTTATGACGCTTTTCAAGACAGGAGCAACATATCTAAGTTCACATTTCCTTATTCCTATCCGCTCAGGTATTGTTCGCGATATTCGTAACTTCGTATATGACAAGATAGTAAGCCTGCCGATAGGCTTCTTTACTTCTGTGCGAAAGGGTGACGTTATGGCAAGAATGTCGGGCGACGTTGCAGAAATTGAAAATTCCATTATGTCATCGCTTGATATGCTTTTCAAGAACCCGATTATGATTATCGTATGCCTTACGATGATGATTACCGTCAGTTGGCAGTTAACGCTATTTGTGTTCATCCTCTTGCCTGTTGCCGGCTACATTATGGGAATAGTTGGAAAACGCCTTAAACGCACTTCCCTCGAGGGTCAGCAGCAATGGGGCTCACTGATGGCGACTATCGAAGAAACCCTTGGTGGCTTGCGTATCATAAAAGCTTTCAATGCAGAGCAGAAAATCCAAGAGCGCTTCCACAGCGAGAACCAGCGTTTTTATAAAACTACAAACAAAATCTCCCGCCGCCAAGCTCTTGCCCACCCAATGAGTGAATTCCTCGGAACGGCAACAATAGCAATCGTACTTTGGTTTGGAGGCACGCTGATTTTGTCAGGAAATAATATTATCGATGCACCGACTTTCATCTATTATATGGTGATTTTCTATAGCATTATCAATCCCGCAAAGGACCTTTCCAAGGCGGCTTACCAAATTCAGAAGGGACTTGCATCAATGGAGCGAGTTGACAAGATTTTGAGTGCAGTAAACCCTATTAAGGACCCAGAAAATCCGAAAAGCGTTTCAACAAAAGAAGGTTGCATCAAGTATGACCACGTTAAGTTTAAATATCTGACAGACTGGGTAATCAACGATGTTTCACTTGAGATACCTTTTGGCAAAACAGTTGCTCTTGTTGGCCAGTCCGGTTCAGGAAAATCAACCCTTGCTGACCTTCTTCCACGCTTCTATGACGTCAACGAAGGCTCTATCTCTATCGACGGCGTGGATATTCGCGATATCCGTGTTAAGGAACTTCGCGGAATGATGGGTAACGTAAACCAGGAGGCTATCCTTTTCAATGATTCTTTCTATAATAATATTACTTTTGGTGTAGAGAGTGCAACCAAGGAGCAGGTTATAGAGGCTGCAAAGATTGCCAACGCCCATGAATTCATTATGGCATCAGAGAATGGTTATGATACTAATATCGGCGACCGAGGCTGCAAACTGTCTGGCGGCCAACGCCAGCGACTAAGCATTGCCCGCGCCATCCTGAAGAACCCGCCAATGCTAATCCTCGATGAGGCAACTTCTGCACTTGATACAGAAAGCGAAAGACTCGTTCAAGAAGCGTTAGACCGACTGATGAAGAACAGAACGACACTCGTTATTGCTCACCGATTGTCAACAATATGCAATGCAGACCTTATTTGCGTTATGCACGAGGGACGCATCGTGGAAAAAGGCACTCATGAAGAATTGCTCAAACTTGACGGTTACTACAAGCATCTCGTTGATATGCAGAAATTTTAGAACGTACAAAACCCACAAAAACAATATTTATGGAAAACAACAGACTTGAAAAAGAGAAAAACCGTCGAAAATATCCGAGGTGGTTTATTGTTGCCGTTTTGCTAAGTGTTCTGCCTGTTCTCGGATGGCCCGTTTATATGGAAAACCATGACTTCAGTCTTGACCCTACGCGTCAAAACCTGATGCTTCTGTATGCCTTTCCTATTTATGTTGTCGTAACAGCGTACCTCTCTTACAGAAGTTACCCTCTACGAAAGGAAATAGCATATACTCTATTACTAATTCTCTGGCTATCGTATATCGCCGTGTTATTTCTTTAGGAAGAGCGAATCGACTGATTGTAAAAATCATATTAATTATATAAAAATAAAAACTGCCAATCAATCGATTAGCAGTTTTTTTGTACCCGAGATCGGACTCGAACCGACAAGGTTGTTACACCACTAGAACCTGAAACTAGCGCGTCTACCAATTTCGCCACCCGGGTTTATATTTTAGAAAACAAAGATAGTGCAAGGTGAGAGAAGAACAAAGAAAAAACGAATTTATTTTTGATTTTATTGCGGGGTAAAGCCTATTTTATCAAGAGATCGTGCAATAGCAAGACTATGTAAATTCTGTAGGAAATGTACAGTTATGGTTATATATAAAAACGGGTGGAGCAAAATAAAATTTCGCACCACCCGTCTATGTTTGTATTTAATGTGATTACTCTTTAATGTCGATAACGAGGTTCAACTCGTCTAATTGAGACTTGTCAAGAGGAGCCGGAGCATCAAGCATAACATCGCGGCCACTGTTGTTTTTCGGGAATGCAATGCAGTCACGAATAGAGTCAAGACCAGCGAACAATGATACCCAACGGTCAAGACCGTATGCAAGGCCACCGTGAGGAGGTGCACCGAATTTGAACGCATTCATAAGGAATCCGAACTGCTCTTGTGCCTTTTCAGGAGTGAAGCCGAGAATCTCAAACATCTTAGCCTGCAATTCCGGATTGTGAATACGAATAGAGCCGCCACCAACCTCAACACCATTGATAACCATATCATAAGCATCAGCACGCACTGCTGCCGGATCTGTATCAAGCATTGGGATATCCTCTTCCTTCGGGTGAGTGAATGGGTGGTGCATAGCCATTAGGCGGCCTTCTTCTTCGCTCCACTCAAACATTGGGAAGTCAACAACCCAAAGACATGCGAATTTATTTTTGTCACGTAGTCCAAGCTGACGGCCCATTTCAAGACGTAGTTCGCAAAGTTGCTTACGAGTCTTCATAGCGTCATCGCCACTGAGGATAAGGATAAGATCTCCCGGTTTAGCACCGAACGCATCCTTCATTTGCTGCAATACCTCTTGGCTGTAGAATTTGTCAACACTTGACTTAACGTTACCGTCTGCTTCCACGCGTGCGTAAACCATACCTTTCGCACCAACTTGCGGACGCTTAACAAAATCAGTCAATTGGTCAAGTTGCTTTCTTGTATATGTAGCAGCACCCTCTGCACAGATACCGCCGACATATTCAGCATTATCAAAAACAGAGAAACCGTGACCCTTCATAATATCCATCAACTCAACGAACTTCATACCGAAGCGGAGGTCTGGCTTATCGCTACCATAGTATTTCATAGCGTCTGCCCAAGTCATTCTCAAGAACGGCTCATTAAGTTCAACGCCACGCAACTCCTTGAAGAGGTGCTTAGCCATACCTTCGAAGATATTGATAACGTCTTCCTGCTCAACGAAACTCATTTCGCAGTCGATTTGAGTAAATTCCGGCTGACGGTCAGCGCGAAGGTCCTCATCACGGAAGCACTTCACAATTTGGAAATATCTGTCAAAACCAGAAACCATCAACAACTGTTTCAAAGTTTGCGGTGATTGTGGCAGTGCATAGAACTGACCAGGGTTCATGCGAGAAGGAACAACGAAGTCGCGCGCACCTTCAGGAGTAGAGCCGATAAGCATCGGCGTTTCCACCTCAAGGAAGCCCTTTTCATCAAGATAGCGACGCACTTCCATAGTCATTTTGTGACGCAACTCAAGGTTTTTGCGAACGCAGTTGCGACGCAAGTCAAGATAGCGGTATTTCATTCTCAAGTCATCACCACCGTCTGTATTATCTTCGATAGTGAATGGAGGAACGTCACTCTTTGTAAGTACGGTAAGAGCATCAACAATAATTTCAATATCTCCGGTAGGGATATTTGCATTTTTGCTCGAGCGTTCCGATACCTTACCAGTCACTTGGATAACAAATTCCCTACCAAGGTGGTTAGCCGCTTCGCAAAGCGCTTCATCCTGCTCATTGTTGAAAACTAACTGTGTGATACCATAGCGGTCACGGAGGTCAACGAAGGTCATGCCTCCCATCTTGCGGGTACGTTGAACCCAACCGGCTAAAGTAACAACTTCGCCGACATTTGAAAGTCGTAACTCTCCACAAGTCTTTGTTCTATACATAACTAATAATTTACTTTCGTTTTAGAGTACAAAGATAGTGCAAGGTGAGTGCAGAAAAAAGGAAAAACGAAGTTTTTTATTTTTTTATGCCGAAGCGAAGCCTATCTTGGGCGAAGCAAAAGAAAATACAAACCGAGAGGAGAAAAAACACGTTTTCTTGTTTTTTATTCCGAGGGGCAGTTTATCTTATTAAAAGGCAGTGCAAGGTGAGTGCAGAAAGATTGGTTCCGATTATGCAATCGCCCGCCACAGGGGGGGCGAAAGGAAATCCTGATTTAATCGTTATACCCTGCCTATTCATACTATAAACACTATTTGTACTATCTATAATATCTTGCTCCTGCAATCACTATTTATTGCGTATTCGGCGAAATTATGGTAAAAAAAAGAATTATTTTGGGATTTTCTTTGTACCTTTGAAACTTAAAATTTAAAAACCGTTTTTAAGTTATGATAGAAGTCAAAGCGATTGCTAAAACGCCGAAAGAACTAACCAAATTTGTTAAATTTGAAATAGACCTTTATAAAGGCAACGACTACTATGTGCCACCATTGATTACCGATGACGTTGACACCCTTAACCCCCTTAAAAACCCAGCCTTTGACTTCTGCGAGGCTGAGTATTTTATGGCATACCGTGACGGTAAAGCCGTGGGAAGAATTGCAGCAATCATCCACAAAAAAAGTAATAAAGAGAATGGAAAGAACGAACTTCGATTCGGCTTCGTTGACTTTATTGATGATGAAGAAGTCAGCAAAGCACTTTTTGATGCCGCTATTGCATGGGGTAAAAGTCGCGGAATGACATCTATCATCGGTCCTTTGGGATTCTCCGATATGGACTATGAAGGTATGCTTATTGAAGGCTTCGACGAGGTCTCTACAATGGCAACGCTATATAACTACCCATATTACCCTAAGCATCTCGAAAAGTTAGGCTTTAAGAAAGCCGCCGACTGGGTAGAGTTCAGCCTTACTGTGCCACCGGAAGTGCCGGAAAAGCATAAACGCATCGGCGAAATCGTCAAGCAAAAATTCGGATTGAAAATCGTTAAATATACAAGCCGCAAAAAGGCTGTTGAAGAAATCGGTCGCCCGCTGTTTGAACTAATCAACGAGTCATACGCTGACCTGTTTGAATTTACAAAACTGTCAGACCGACAGATTGACCACTATGTTAAAATCTACATCCGACTGCTGCGTCTTGACCTGCTTACAATTATCAAGAACAGCAATGACGAATTAGTTGGTATCGGTGTTGCAATCCCATCACTTTCCCGCGCTTTGCAGAAATCGCACGGCAAGATGCTTCCTTTCGGATGGTATCACCTCATGAGGGCAATGTACTTCAACGTTACAGACACAGTTGACCTGCTATTGGTAGCCGTCAAGCCGGAATACCAAAACAAAGGCGTTAACGCACTACTATTCACCGACTTGATTCCTCTATTTAACAAGTATGGATTTAAGTACGCTGAGAGTAATCCGGAACTAGAACTTAATGCCAACGTACAGTTGCAATGGCAATATTTTGAATCACGCCAGCACAAGCGCCGCAGGGCATTCACGAAGGAAATTTAATTAACTTCAACATAAACCTAACAAAAAACTTAAAATCTAATGGAAACTATTTTGTTTTGGCTTGTTCCGGCAAGTGCAATTTTGGCTCTTCTCCTTGCCTGGTTTTTCTATAACCAGATGAAGAAAGAAGACGAAGGAACACCTACAATGCGGAAAATCGCTCTTTATGTGCGTCAAGGTGCTATGTCGTACCTAAAACAGCAGTACAAAATCGTTGGCTTGGTATTCCTCGCCTTGGTAATCTTATTTTCAATCATGGCCTATGGCTTTGACCTTCAGAACCACTGGGTGCCTGTTGCATTTCTAACAGGAGGTTTCTTCTCAGGTCTTTCCGGATTCTTGGGAATGAAGACAGCAACCTACGCATCTGGCAGAACTGCCAACGCTGCCCGCAAATCACTAAACAGCGGTTTGAGAGTTGCTTTCCGAAGCGGTGCCGTTATGGGGCTTGTTGTTGTTGGTCTCGGCTTGCTCGACATCTCTTTCTGGTACGTACTGCTGCAATACTGCATACCTGCCGACGCTCTTAACCCAACAGCAAAACTTTGCGTCATAACAACAACAATGCTTACTTTCGGCATGGGAGCCTCAACGCAAGCACTATTCGCCCGCGTTGGTGGTGGTATCTATACAAAGGCTGCCGACGTTGGCGCTGACCTCGTTGGTAAAGTAGAAGCAGGAATCCCTGAAGATGACCCTCGAAACCCGGCAACTATTGCCGATAACGTTGGTGATAACGTTGGCGACGTGGCTGGTATGGGTGCTGACCTTTACGAATCATACTGCGGGTCTATCCTCGCTACTTCTGCCCTCGGTGCGGCTGCATTTATGGCTACCGGCGATGTTGACATGCAGATAAAAGCCGTTATCGCGCCTATGCTGATTGCGGCTGTTGGTATTTTCCTTTCTATTATAGGCATATTCACTGTCAGGACAAAAGAAGATGCGGGAATGAAAGACCTTTTGAAATCTCTTTCGTTCGGAACCAACGTTAGTTCTGTCCTTATCGTTGGAGCAACATTCCTTATTATGTGGCTTCTCGGCATTACAAACTGGGCATTGATTTCTTGCTCTGTCGTTGTTGGTCTTATTGTCGGCGTTGTCATCGGCAGATCTACTGAATACTATACATCTCAATCCTACCGCCCTACTCAGAAATTGTCAGAAAGCGGTAAGACTGGTCCTGCAACAGTTATCATCTCAGGTATCGGTTTGGGTATGATTTCAACAACTATCCCTGTTATTTCCGTTGTTGCCGGTATTATCCTATCTTACTGGTTTGCCTCTGGTTTCGATATGGCTAACGTTAGCATGGGTCTTTACGGTATCAGTATCGCTGCCGTTGGTATGCTTTCAACACTCGGTATCACTCTTGCTACTGACGCATACGGACCTATTGCAGACAATGCCGGCGGTAATGCTGAAATGAGCGGGCTTGGTGAAGACGTTAGAAAACGCACTGACGCTCTTGACTCTCTCGGCAATACAACTGCCGCTACTGGTAAAGGTTTTGCTATCGGGTCTGCCGCTTTGACTGGTCTTGCTCTTCTTGCTTCATACGTTGAAGAGGTTCGTATCGGCTTAGACAGACTTGGAACAACAATCCTGACAATGCCTTCTGGCGAAGAAATTCCGCTTGCCAAGGCAACGTTTACAGATTTCATGACATACTACGACGTTACTTTGATGAACCCAAAAGTTCTTTCAGGTATCTTTATTGGTAGTATGATGGCGTTCCTTTTCTGCGGTTTAACGATGAACGCTGTTGGCCGTGCTGCCGCTCACATGGTGGAAGAGGTACGCCGCCAGTTCCGTGAAATAAAAGGAATACTTACTGGCCAGGCCGAACCGGATTACGCACGCTGCGTTCAAATCTCCACTCGCGGTGCTCAAAAGGAAATGATTCTTCCTTCTTTACTCGCTATCGCCGCTCCTATCGTGACTGGTTTGATTTTCGGCGTTTCCGGTGTTATCGGTTTGCTTATCGGCGGTCTTGCTTCAGGCTTCGTTCTTGCTGTGTTTATGGCTAATGCAGGCGGCGCTTGGGATAACGCTAAAAAATACGTTGAAGAAGGTAATTTCGGTGGCAAAGGAGGAGAAGTTCACAAGGCTACCGTTGTTGGTGACACTGTTGGTGACCCATTTAAAGATACATCCGGACCAAGTTTGAATATCCTCATCAAACTGATGAGCATGGTTGCTATCGTTATGGCAGGCTTGACAGTTTCATGGTGCCTGTTCGCATAAAAACTAAATCATAACTTACTGGGGTTGTATCAAAATTGGTAATTTTGATACAACCCCTTTTAGATGCAGCATTTTTATTGCCTAAAAAAAGTTAGCAGTGTTGACAATCGATAACTTTTGATGTATTTTTGCATAAAACTAAAAGATATGTTTTCGGGAATCGTAGAAACAGCGGCAAATGTTGTTGCCTTGAAAAAAGATAAAAGCAATTTGCACATAACAATGAAGTGCGAATTTGCTGATGAGTTGAAAATAGACCAATCCGTTGCTCATAATGGCGTTTGCCTGACTGTCGTTGACCTACCGGGTGACGGCACTTTTACAGTAACGGCTATTCAGGAAACCCTCGACAGGAGTAACCTCGGCGGTTTAAAAGTTGGTGACTTGGTGAACCTTGAGAGAAGTATGCTTATGAACGGCAGACTTGACGGGCACATCGTTCAGGGACACGTTGACCAAACTGCGGTTTGCACTGCCATTGAAGACGTTGACGGAAGCAAGTATTTCACTTTCCACTACGACGTTAAACCGGAAATGGCGGGCAAGGGATATGTTACAGTCGAAAAAGGCTCTGTAACTGTCAACGGCGTTAGCCTCACCGTTTGCAACTCTCAAAAGGACAGTTTCCAAGTTGCAATTATCCCTTATACTTTTGAGCACACTAATTTCAAGAGGTTTGAGGTCGGCTCGGTTGTAAACATCGAATTCGACATAATCGGCAAATACCTTAGCCGCTTGATGGAATTTACAAGATAGTTATGGACATCTATGAACTGATAGAAAAAAGGCAGAGCGACAGGGCATACGATAGCAGCCGCACTGTTGAGCCGGAAAAGATTGAGCGAATCGTTTCCGCCGTAAGACTTGCGCCGTCGGCTTGCAATTCGCAGCCGTGGCACCTCATTGTTGTTGATGACCCGGAAAAGGTAAAGGTTGTTGCCGAAGCAATGAACTCAATGGGGCTTAACAAGTTTGCCGCAGAAGCGCCTTGCCATATTCTTATCGTTCAGGAATCGCCAAACTTTACGGCAAGAATCGGCGGTTGGATAAAAAACAAGCATTACCCGCTGATTGACTGTGGTATAGCAGCCTCTCACCTAACCCTTGCCGCTACGCAAGAAGGACTTGGCTCTTGCATTATGGGGTGGTTTGACGAGAAAAAATTACGAAAACTTCTCGGCATCCCCTCTTCAAAAAGAATATTGCTCGACGTTGCTATCGGTTATTCAACCCAGCAGCACCGCGAGAAAGTTAGAAAAGATTTAAAAGATATAGTATCTCACAATAAATATTAGAAGATGAAGGTGCGTTGTTGGATAGAGGCGATGCGTCTGCACACCCTTCCCGTTTCAACGGCGGGAGTTGTTATGGCGTGCGGATATGCCATTAGCGATGGCGTTTTTCAATGGTTGCCGGCTGTGCTGTGCTTCCTATTCGCCGTTCTCGCGCAGATAACATCAAATTTTGCAAACGAATACTTTGACTACGTTAACGGCAGCGACAAAAAGGGACGAGAAGGCTTCCGCCGTGGCGTAACTGAAGGCGATATTTCGCCTAAAGCAATGAAAACGGCAACGTTCGGAACTCTTGCCCTTGCATGCCTTATCGGCTGCGCTCTAATCCCATATGGTGGTTGGGAGATGATTCCTGTGGGAATATTTATTGCAATTTTCGCACTCGCATATAGCGCCGGTCCATTTCCTCTCTCGAGAATAGGACTGGGAGACTTGGCTGTACTTATATTCTTCGGACTAGTTCCCGTAAATTTCACCTACTTTCTTATGGCTGGCGAATTTAGCAAAGCTGTACTCGCCGGCTCTTTCGGCATCGGGCTTATGGGGGTAAACGTTTTGATAGTCAACAACTATCGAGATATGGAAGAAGACAAGGAAGCAGGCAAGCATACAACAGTCGTTATCTTCGGCAGACGCGTAGCCGCTATTGCATACCTTATTTTCGGATTCCTCGCCGCTATACTTACAATGCCAATGTGGATGAAGTACGACGCTTTTATCGTCGCACCACTGCTTTACCTCGCTATGCATTACAATACCTGGAGGAAAATCATCTTCAGCAACGGAGCAGCCCTGAACCCTCTTCTTGGCACAACAGCCCGCAATATGCTTATTTACGCACTGCTCTTCCTCGCAATGTCATTCGCATAGAAAGAATTACATACGCCAACCGTATGGACTCATTGTGGTAGCGCATTTAGCACACTGATAATCAACTGCAGGAACGAAATGTATTTTGTCCTCCATTCGGTATGAAAAGGCATCAATTCAGCCACACCAAGAATAAAATACATATAGCCAATTATGCATCAATACTTTGTAGAGGCGATTCTCGAAATCGACCGTCTTGGGGGAACAGTGTCTACTTTTTCAAGTTTGTACAATAATCAGATTAAAACCCTTGAAAAGGTGTAAAATCTGCTCTTTAAAAACCTTGAAAACGTGCAAATATAGAAAAAAAGCTTTGCAAAAATCTCGAAAAGGTGTAAATTTGCAATATAAAAAACCTTGAAAACGTGAGAAAGAACTGGCTATGAAAAGGAAAATATATCATCAACTTCTTGATTGGAAAAGGAATAGAAAGGGTGAAGTTGCCTTGCTAATAGAAGGGGCGCGACGCATAGGGAAAAGTTATATTGTGGAACATTTCGCTAAAAATGAGTATGACTCCTTTTTGCTTATAGATTTCAGCAAGGTAAGTCCTGCCATTTATGACTTTTTCGACCTGTACTTAGATGATTTGGACACGTTATTCATGAATCTACAAGTCTACTTCAAGACTAAATTGATTCCTCGGGTAAAGAAAGGAGATGAGGCTAAGTCGTTGATCGTTTTTGACGAAGTCCAGTTTTGTCCGCGAGCAAGAGGTGCTATAAAGCATTTAGTTGCTGATGGTAGGTTTGATTACATTGAAACGGGATCCTTGATTTCGATAAAAAATAATGTAAAAAATATTATGATACCATCCGAGGAGCACGCCATAGAAATGCATCCGATGGATTTTGAAGAGTTCCTTTGGGCAATGGATGATGAATTAATGATGCCGTTTATTAAACAGCATTTTGAAAAGCGTATACCGCTAGGGTCTTTTCATAGAAAAGCTTTGGATTATTTCCGCCAATATTTAATTGTTGGGGGGATGCCGCAGGCTGTTGACAAATTTGTAAAGACTCGTGACTTAGAAAAAGTAGATGAAATAAAGCGCGATATATTGGCTCTATATAGAAATGATATAAAGAAATATGCAGAAAGTCAAGAGTTAAAGGTGTCTGCTATTTTTGACGAGATTCCGTCACAATTGCAAAAGCACGAAAAGAAGTTCAGACTTTCGGCGTTAAGCGATGGCGCTCGTATGCGTGATTATGAAGACGCCTTTTTCTGGTTAAGTGATGCAAAAATAATAAACTGTTGCTACAACTCTACTGAGCCGAGCATCGGTTTGCGACTTAATGAGGAGCGCACAACGTTAAAATGCTATATGGGAGATACGGGATTGCTGGTTAGTTTGGCTTTCGATGAAAGAGGAGAAGGGCAGGAGTTATATAAAAAATTGCTACTTGGAAAATTGGAAGTTAATGAAGGTATGATTGTAGAAAATGTTGTTGCGCAAATGTTGAGGGCCGCTGGGCACAAATTATACTTTTATAGTAACAGTTCAAGAATTTCAAGTGAGGATAGGATGGAGATTGATTTTCTTATAGCAAAGGATAAGATAACAAGCAGACATAACATATCGCCTATTGAGGTAAAATCAGGGCGTCATTATTCTTTGACATCTTTGAAAAAGTGTATTTCAAAGTATGCTAATCAGATAAGCATTCCTTATGTGTTACATGACAAAGATTTGTCAGAAAAGGAAGGAATCCTTTATTTGCCTCTTTACATGACTCCGCTGCTGTAAAGGCATCTTGCTCCTACAGAGCGCCATTTATGGGATGATGCGTGCTGCCCTCAGGCTGATGAACCGCTGGGCTTTCAGCCCGTGAACGACATAAACTCTACGGCACGAACCGCGGACGCTTATTCAAAGCGCCCCTACAGCAACGTAACTGTATATTACTGATAATCAACTAACTACAGAGACGAAATGTATTTCGTCCGCCATTCGGTATGAAAAGGCATCAATTCAGCCACACCAAGAATAAAATACATATAGCCAATTATGCATCAATGAATTGCAGAAGCAACTCTCGAAATTGTCCGCCCACGCGGGAACAAAAACAATTGTCATAACCACCGTTCCCGCTAAAAGAAAATCATACACAAAAAGGTGACCTCAAAGCCTCATGACTTTTAGATCACCCTTTTGCTAAACCAAATACGTTAGCCGCATTGGTTTTATTTATTACTTCTTGTTACGGATTTCTCACGACGGATTTTTCCACTGATAGTCTTTGGCAACTCCTCAACAAATTCCACTACACGCGGATATTTGTACGGCGCCGTGGTCCTTTTGACGTGGTCTTGAATCTCCTTAATGAGTTCCTCTCCCGCCTTATCCTTATACGCCTCTGAAAGTACGATAGTTGCCTTAACAACCTGTCCTCTGATTTCATCTGGAACGCCTGTTATCGCACATTCAACTACTGCCGGGTGAGTCATCAAAGCACTCTCTACCTCAAACGGACCGATGCGGTAACCAGATGACTTTATAACATCATCTTTTCTGCCTATAAACCACATATAGCCATCCTCATCACGCCATGCAATATCACCCGTATGGTAGATTCCGTCATGGTATGCTTTCGCTGTCATCTGTGGGTCGCGATAGTACTCCTTGAACAGACCCAAAGGGCGCTTGCCATTATGGGTCCTGACAACAATTTCTCCTTGCTCCCCGTCTTCCGCCCATCTGCCGTCAGACGTTAGCAAATCTATATCATATTCCGGACCTTTCTTACCCATTGACCCTGGTTTTGGCTCAAGCCACGGATAAGTTGCAACTGTCAAAGTCGTTTCAGTCTGACCAAAACCTTCCATAAGTTTGATGCCGGTAAGTTTGTACCACTCATCGTAAACGCTCGGGTTTAGAGCCTCGCCTGCAATAGTACAATATTTAAGGCAAGATATATCGAATTTTGTCAAATCCTCGCGGATAAGGAAGCGGAAAACCGTTGGAGGCGCACAGAAAGATGTTATGCGATAATCATGAATCATGTGCAGCACATCAACAGGCTTGAATTTCTCAAAATCATATACAAATACATTTGCACCAGCAAGCCACTGTCCGTACAACTTGCCCCATACGGCTTTACCCCAACCGGTATCAGCAAGTGTAAGGTGAAGACTATCCTCATGGAGATTGTGCCAGAAAGAACCAGTAATTATGTGGCCAAGCGGATATGTAAACGAATGAGCAACCATCTTAGGCTCGCCTGTTGTACCCGAAGTAAAGTACATCAACGAAATATCGTCATTACTATTAGGATGCTCAGGCTTGACAAAAGGAGCCGCCTCCTCACACCCCTTAGTGAAATCGTCCCAGCCCTCTGGGATTATAGGACCGATAGATATGCGGTGCCTAACCGTTGGGCAGTCTGGATATGCCTTGTTTATATGATTGACAACGATATCATCTCCTACTGCAACTATAGCCTTTATGTCTGCAGCCTTACAGCGGTAAACAATATCCTTTTCCGTAAGCAGGTGAGTTGCAGGGATAGTTACAGCACCCAATTTGTGCAATGCTATAATAGAAAACCAGAATTGGTACCTTCTCTTTAATATCAGCATTACCATATCTCCCTTGCCAATGCCCAAAGACTGGAAATAAGAGGCTGTCTTGTCGCTCTCACGCTTGATGTCTGCAAAGGTGAACTGAATCTTCTCCCCTTCCTCATTTGTCCATAGAAGGGCTTTCTTGTCTGGATTCGTACGAGCCCATTCATCAACAACGTCATAGCCGAAATTGAAATTCTCCGGAACGTTGATATGGAAATTTTTCATAAAATCCTCATACGAATCAAAACTCGTCTTATCAAGAAATTTTTCTAACATTATATACTTGTTGTTTAGTCGTCAATATTAAAGCGAGTTCTTATATATGCTAAGAACACCTAATTTACTTATTCACATCGGATATACCCAAAAGAAAAAATCACATTAGCAAATAATCGCTAAAAACCTAAGCGGAGTATTACCCAAAGCCCTCATTCCATGCGGACGGCGAGCATCAAAAACAATAGTGTCGCCTTCATTGAGAACAATCTGCTTGCCGTCAATATGCAACTCCATAATGCCTGACTCTACATAATTGAACTCTTGCCCATCATGTGAACTGAAATGCACATCTGCTTCAGCACCTGTCGGCTCTACTGTTACCAAAAACGGCTCAAAAACACGTCCTGAGAAACCTGCGGCAAGTGACTGGTACTTATACCAACTGCGGCGCTCTACACTAACTCCGGTATTCTTACGTGTTACAAAATAACTTTTCATCTTGGGCTCTTCTCCAAAAAGCAAAGCCATTATCTCTACTCCGTATGTATTTGCTATCTTCTGAATAGTACTTATAGGAATGTCTATTTCTGCCGTTTCATATTTCTCGTATGTGGCAACATCAACTCCACAAACCTTGGAAATTTCTTCCACACTTACGCCTAAAGCATCTCGCAATCCTTTTAGCCGTGTTGCAACTTCTTCAATATGACTCATAACGTTTCTTTTTATTATATTACAAAGTTATATATTAATTATATCCTTATCCAATTTTTTAGGCAAAAAATTGGATAAACCGCTATAAATTACACACTTGCACAACTTATGTGCAACACACTTAAACCAAAAGTGTGCAAGTTTCCATTCTAACACTGAAAATTGCAGCAATCCAAAATATTGGAACCAACAAAAAAAGATCTTCAAAAAGCATAAAATTAGCAACAAAAAATAGCAAACCTTTAGAGCAGAAATTAGCCTTTTAGAACTATTTTCAAGAAAAATTAAAAAAAGTTGCGAAAATATTTGCAGAAACTAAAAATGTGTCATATCTTTGCACTCGCAAAAACAACGGTGCCATAGCTCAGTTGGTAGAGCAAAGGACTGAAAATCCTTGTGTCCCCGGTTCGATTCCTGGTGGCACCACTTTGAGAAAAAGCAAATCACTGCAAACTCCTGATTTCCAAACGAAATCAGGAGTTTTTCTTTTCCCGCGAAACGCAAAAAACGGCAATATATTCCCCTTTTCGGTGGAGCAAAAGGTGGAGCAGAAAGGAGGACGCAAAATCTCCACCTCGAAGGCTTCCTTTGCGTTGATTTGCAACATTTTGCGTATCAAGAAGGCGTGCAAGATTTCCTACTTTTGCAAAAACAAATAAAACTGTAGGAACATGAAAAGAAACTCATTCAATGTGCTTTTTTACTTGAAGAAAGCCAAATTGCTGAAAAGCGGAGAAGCCTCCGTGTGTATGCGCATCACTGTGAACGGTGCGCGAGTGGAAAACAACATCCGCAAAAGCATCGACCCGGCCTTGTGGAACCAACCGAAGGAGTGCGCCAAGGGCAAGAGCCGCAAAGCCTGCGACCTGAATGCCTATATCGAAGAGGCGAGGATCAAGCTCCACCAGATGTTTAATGAAATGGAAGAGCAGGGCCAACTCATCACCGCCCGCATCCTGCAGGAACGCTTCTTCGGGCAGGACAAGGAACCCGAGGCAGTCCGCACCATCATCGGCACGATGCAGGAGCACAACGACCAATGCCGCGCCCTCGTGGGCAAGGACTATGCCCTGATTACCGTCCGCCGCTATGAGAGTTGTAAGCGTTATCTCGCGGAACTTATCAAAAAGAGATACGATAAGGAGGACTTGCCGCTGACCGAGGTCAACAGCGAACTGGTGCGCGCCTTCGAGTTTTACCTCAAGACCGAGAAGGAATGTCAGCAGAACACGGTCATCCGCTACATGAAATGCTTGAAAAAAATCACCAACCTCGCCCTCGCCAACGAATGGATAGCCAAAGACCCATTTGTGGGTATCAAGTTTCACGAGAAAGAAGTCATCCGCGAGTTCCTGACGATGGACGAACTGCTCACCATCTATCACAAGGAGTTTCCGCTGGAGCGCATCACCGTAGTCCGCGACATCTTCATCTTCGCCGCCTTCACCGGTCTCGCCTTCATCGACGTGCAACAACTATCCCCCGAACACATCGTAGAAGACGCCAACGGTAACCTCTGGATTCGCAAGCCTCGCCAAAAGACGAAGAACATGTGCAACATCCCCCTGCTCGACATCCCTTTGGCCATCCTCCGCAAATACGCGAACTACCCAGCTTGCTTAAAGAAGAAGGTGCTGCTTCCCGTCCCCTGCAATCAGAAGATGAACAGCTATCTAAAAGAAATAGCCGACCTCTGCATGATCAAGAAGAACTTGACAACACATACGGCCCGGCATAGCTACGCCACCTCCGTCTGCCTCGCTAATGGTGTGAGCATTGAGAACGTGGCCAAGATGCTCGGTCACTCCAACATCAAGATGACCCAGCACTATGCCCGCGTGTTGGATTCCTCTATCCTGCGTGATATGAATAATGTGAAGAGCATGATGGCCAAAGTAATGGGATGAGTATGGAAAGAGGAATCATTACAATCAGTGAAGGTGGTGTGGTGAGTATGCCCACTGCACCCGTATGGATGACGCAGTTCGAGATTGCTGACTTGTTCGGAGTGTTCTCTTGCGATGTTCGTAAGGCGATTCATGCCATTTATAAGAATGGTGAACTGAACGAGGCGGACACGATGAAGTATGTCAGACAAGCCGATGGAATCAGTTACGATGTTTACAGCCTTGAAATGGTTATTGCCATTGCATTCAGAATATGCAGTAAGAACAGTATGCTGTTCAGACAGTTTGTAATCGGTAAACTGAATGCTGGTAAGGTCTCGTTGTTTGTTTCCTGTAGCAGAGGAACCAACCAATGGTATAATTGACTCCATCCCGTCAATCACTCGTTCCCGATGCTCGGATGCAAAGGTAGCGTATGGTTTGATGGCAGAAGCAAGGTCAGGCGGCAGAGCCGTTTTGGGCTGAATCTTCCTCCTGCGGAGCGTATTCAGCCCGAAAACCTTGCCCCTGCAGACCATTCGCTGGTAAGGCATCCGGCAACGGAAACAAGCGACTGACGGGAAATCAGAAGAAAGGAACGGCTTACAGACGAAGCGAAGTTTTGATGCTTCATCTGTAAGTCGTTCCTTTTTTCTTTTTGCTGTCATGTCCATTGCTACCGCAATCTATTGGGCAGCCGGCAAACTGCGCTCCTTCAAGAAAATCAGGTGACCGTCTGTCAATAGGCGGAGCGGTAGCCGTCAAGCAGCATCTTCTCTAAGTCCGACTCGCGATAGAGAATCTTCCCGCCTAACTGGATGTAGGGTATCCGTCCCTCGTTGCGGTAGTCCTGGAGTGTCCGGCGACTCACCTTCAGCCGTGCCGAGACTTCCTTGTCTGTGAAGAAGCGCTCTCCGCCCAATGTCTGACGGTAGTTGTCCAGCAGACGGTCAAGGCTGCCCATGAAGTGGATTATCCACTCGCTGTCCTTGTTTATCAGTTCATTCATACATTTTGGGTTTAGTGGGTATTGTTATTTTACTTTGTTTATTGTATCAGGTTTATATTGTCCGTCCCCTGAACCGTGCTTCCTTTCGCCTGTCCTCCACATAGGCCACAATGCGCTTCACATCTTCGGGACGGTAATACGTCTTGTGGTTAATCTGCGAGAAGGCGAGTGTTCCGTTGTCCCGCAGCGTCTGCAAGGTGCGCGGACTGATGTTCAGCATCCGGCACACGTCCTGATTGTCCATCCACTCACTCATTG
>UQLZ01000040.1 GCA_900541935.1 uncultured Prevotellaceae bacterium
TATGTGCAACTTTTTCATTATAAATGTTTTGCAAAATTAATTCAACCAACGAGTTGAAGGTATATTCAATTCTAAATTAACATATAGTAGCAGGCAACTTAACTCTATTGAAAACTTCTCTCTTCCGTCGGCAAACAAATTTAAACAAGAAACTGCATCCTCAACATTCTTGAACCTCGACAAAATCAAAAGTGAATTAAAGCAATTTCCTTTTGATTGGAATAACGGATATTTCTCAGCATCCGTAAAAACAGAATATCTGCCCGGTTTGATGAATATTGACGAGGGAAACTTCTCAATCACACAAACATTCGGTAAATTCACATTATCAGGTTACGGAGAAATTATCAAATACGCATACTTCGGAGGCTTCCAAAGGTCATTCGGAGCGGGAGGCTCAATAACATACAAAGCGAACGACAAACTAAGCCTTACTGCTTTCGGCAACTACTACACAGAACCCCAGTTCGTCACCCCGGCAATGGCTGGATATATGAAAATATCAAGAGTTGGAGGATTTGCCGATTACCGCATTAATGACAGATGGGGCATTATTGGCGGAGTGCAAGGTTACCGCTCCATGATGTCTAACCAATGGGAGGTACAGCCGATAATAAAACCATATTACAAGATGTCGAAAAACGTTTCATTAGGCGTTGACGTTGGCGGATTAGTATATCAAATCTTAAAGCATACAATCGGCGACTTCCAAAGAAATTCTGGCAATCCTACTCTTCCTCCCCCAATTGCACACTGATTTTTAAATGAAAGCTATTTGCAAATTGTAAAAATTATGTAATTTTGCCCTCCAGGAATGGCAAACGCATTTTTGCGATAATACAATAATTATAAAATTCTTTTCCATAGGGAAATTTAATTATAACTAACTATTTAATCATTAACCATTCAACAAAAAAATTATGAAGGTACTAAAATTTACCATCGCCTTAGTATTGGCGATAACTGCATTCGGAGCAAACGCTCAAAACTCCGACTACAATCGTGTCAACGCCTCGTACGTACGCTCATGGGCTAATCACTCTGAAACAGAAATAGACTTCGGTCTTAACGGCATTGCTTTTGACTATATGCATGGCTTCAGTCTTAGCGATTCCCATCCTCTCTTCCTTGAAGTTGGTGGAAGACTTACTACCTATTTCAACAATTCCGACGCTTCTGATTTTACAGGCATTGACCTTGGCAAACCAGATACTCGCCTGGATTTGAATTTGAAATCAAGATACTTAAACCTTGCCATTCCAGTAAACTTTGGCTACCGCTTTGACCTCGGAAACGATTTTAAGATTATGCCTTATGTAGGACTTTATGGACGTGCTCACCTTTGGGCAAAAAGCAAAATAGAATATGCTTTTTATAAAGACGGAAAGCCTGTTCTAAACGAAAAATTTGACTCAAATCCTCTAAAAAAGGACGAAGACGGCGTTCGTGCTGTTAAGCGATTCCAAGTAGGTTGGGTTATTGGTGCAAACTTCCAATACAAACCATTTGTTTTCGGCGTAAACTTCGGCACTGGTTTCATACAAACAAGAGATCACTACACACTCTGCGAATTTGCAGCTTCGGTTGGATACTGCTTCTAAAAGCATCAAAAAAAGACAAGAGGGTCGCTCAAAAGAGAATTTTGATGCGACCTTTTTTTACTTAATATATTGTTTTAAATAATTGTTATTTATACATTTGCAAAAACAACATCACAAATCCAATTTTGTACCAATGTAAAATTACAACTATGAAAACGCTTAAAATCATCGTTCTTGCAATCACTGTCCTATTAGCAGGACAAGCCTTTGCTCAAAACAAAAGTTACAACAGAATTGACATTTCATACGTCAAAGCCTGGACTGGCCAATCTGAAGAAAATATAATCTATGATCGTAATGGTGTCGGGTTTGACTATATGCATGGCATCAGTTTAAGTAAAAAAATCCCGCTATTTCTTGAAGTAGGCGGCAGATTCATTCTTTCTTATGACAAGTCGGAAATTGACAAATTCGATGAAACGGCATTATTTAGTTACATAACTAAATTCAATTCTAGATTTCTAACCTTAGGAATCCCTATCAACCTATGTTATAATTACCGCATAAACAACAAATTAGAGATTATTCCATTCTTTGGGCTATATGCTAGAGCTCACATATTTGCCAAAACGGAAATACGTGTTCACAAATATTCTTACGGAAACTTTCACAGTCAAGATATCAGAGAGTATGACTTGCTGAAAAGTATTGACAAGAATGAAAAATACATAAAACTTTTTAATGCGGGATGGACTATTGGCGCTAACGTTAGGTACAAACCTTTTATATTCGGCGTTAACTTCGGTACTGGTTTTATCAAAACAAGAGAAAACTACACTATGTGCGAATTTGCAGCAACTTTGGGATACTGCTTCTAAAAGCATCAAAGGCAACAAGAGGGTCGCTCAAAAGAGAATTTTGATGCGACCTTTTTTACTTAATATATTGTTTTAAATAATTGTTATTTATACATTTGCAAAAACAACATCACAAATCCAATTTTGTACCAATGTAAAATTACAACTATGAAAACGCTTAAAATAATCGCTCTTGCAATCACTGTCCTATTAGACGGACAAGTCTTTGCACAAAACAAAGGTTACAACAGAATTGATGTTTCGTACGTCAAAACCTGGACAACTCAATCCGAAGAATCACTATACTATGACAGAAACGGAGTCGGGCTTGACTATATGCACGGTTTCAAGTTAAGCAAAAAGCATCCACTCTACTTCGAAATCGGTGGCAGACTAATTCTGGCATACGACAATTCTGTTATTGACCATTTTGACCCTGACTTGAGTTTAAGTTTTATCCACAAATACCACTCAAAATTTCTATCATTAGGTGCTCCCATTAACCTCTGTTACAAAATAAATATAAACAAAAACCTTTGCATTATACCGCAAATTGGCTTATACTCACGAGGCTTTCTGATGGCTAGGACAGAACAAAAATCCATCAAATACAAAAAGGGGGAATTTAGCGAACAAGAGGTTGTTGACTATAATATGAAAAGGTATATAAAGAACGGAAAAAGATTAATAAAGCGATTCCATTCAGGTTGGAATATAGGTGCCTCTATTCAGTATAAAAAATTTATCTTGGGGTCAAACATTGGTACAGGCCTCATAAGGACAAGAGGAAACTACACTATGTGCGAATTTACCGTAAGTGCGGGATTAGTTCTCTAACAGTAAAAGGAAAAACGGGGCCATCTGATTTGCCAGACGGTCCCGCTTTTACTATTATTTTTCTCTCATAAAGATATTAATCGGCGTTCCCTTGAAATCCCACTGTTCTCGGATTTTATTTTCAAGGTATCTTCTATACGGCTCCTTTACCCATTGCGGAAGATTACAGAAGAAAACAAATGAAGGGATTTTCGCTTCTTTAAGCATTGTTACATACTTAATTTTTACATATTTTCCCTTATTTGCTGGTGGTGGATAAGCCGAAATAACTTCCTGTATATAATTATTCAACTGTGAAGTTGGGATAATTCTTTTACGGTTCTTATAAACGCTAACAGCCGTTTCAATAACCTTATATATCCTTTGCTTTGTCAATGCAGAGCCAAAGATAATCGGGAAATCTGAGAACGGGGCAAACTTGTTTCTGATTGCATTCTCGAAAGTCTTGATTGCCTCTTGTGACTTGTCTTCCACCAAGTCCCACTTGTTGACGCAAACAACCAATCCCTTGTTATTTCTTCTAATCAATGAGAAGATATTCGCATCCTGCGACTCAATACCGCGGGTAGCGTCAATCATAAGAATACAAACGTCAGAATTTTCGATAGCACGAATACTGCGGATTACCGAATAATACTCAATATCCTCGTTTACCTTTGTCTTCTTTCTGATACCGGCAGTATCAACAAGATAGAAGTCGAAACCGAACTTGTCATACTTTGTATAGATACTGTCGCGTGTTGTTCCCGCAATATTTGTAACAATATTTCTATCCTCTCCAATGAAAGCGTTGATAATAGATGATTTTCCAGCGTTCGGACGCCCTACGATGGCAAAACGTGGAATATCTTCCTCTATTGCTTCCTCCTCTTCCTTTTCAGGGAAGCACTCAACTATCTTGTCAAGCAAGTCACCAGTACCCAAACCGTTAGCAGCAGACACGCAATACGGGTCGCCAAGTCCAAGGGAATAGAACTCAGCGGCATTATACTGCCATTCATTACTGTCAGCCTTGTTTGCCATCAAGATTACCGGCTTCTTTGCACGGCGCAAAATTGCCGCAACCATATCGTCAAGGTCGGTAACGCCGTTCTTAACGTCAACAACGAAAAGAATCACGTCTGCCTCCTCTATTGCAATTGAAACCTGCTTGTTTATTTCTCCTTCAAAAATATCTTCCGAATTGACTACCCAGCCACCGGTATCCACTATTGAGAACTCTTGCCCGCACCAATCAACTTTTCCGTACTGGCGGTCACGTGTTGTGCCTGAAGTGTCATCAACAATCGCTGTACGCGTCTGTGTCAATCGGTTGAAAAGCGTTGATTTTCCTACATTCGGTCTCCCGACTATTGCAACTAATCGTCCCATTAACTCAATTTTTTTAATTATTCAATATACCCGAAAGAGCGCAACTTGTTTTCCCTATTACGCCAATCTTTCTCCACTTTAACAAAGATTTCAAGAAATACTTTCTTATCAAAGAACTTCTCAATATCCTTGCGGGCATCTATTCCCACTTTCTTCAGTTTTGAACCTCCGTGACCAATGATAATGCCCTTCTGACTATCGCGTTCCACATAAATTACCGACATGATATGGATAGAATCCGGCTTCTCGTCATATTTTTCAACGAGCACCTCCGTTGCGTACGGCACTTCCTTGTCGTAGGTCAACAAAATCTTCTCACGAATTATTTCCGTAACAAAGAAACGTGCCGGCTTATCGGTCAAAGCCTCCTTACCGAAATAAGGAGGCGAATCTGGAAGCAATTCAAGAATCCTTGACATCAAGTTAGAAACATTGAAATTCTCCTTCGCCGACATAGGGAAGATTTCCGCCTGCGGCAACAGAGTTTTCCACTTGTCAAAAATCGCCAGCAAATCATTATTGCCTTTCAAAAGGTCTATCTTATTGATTACCAACAATACAGGAACTTTCTCTTTTGCAACTTTCTCAATAAAGTCCGAATTTTTGCTAACGTCTTCAACAACGTCCGTTACATACAAAAGGATATCGGCATCAGTCAAGGCACTCTCCGAAAAACCAAGCATGCTCTCCTGCAACTTGTACTTTGGTTTAAGCACTCCCGGGGTGTCGGAAAAAACTATCTGATAGTCATCAGAATTAACAATGCCGAGGATGCGGTGCCGCGTTGTCTGCGCCTTAGAAGTGATGATAGAGACACGCTCTCCCACCAAATTATTCATCAGCGTTGACTTACCAACATTCGGATTTCCAACAATGTTTACAAAACCTGCCTTATGCGTCATACCCTTTAAACTCAACTAAAATTTAAAATGCGGAAAACGATAGGAAACAAACGCCTCCATACCGCATTCCGCAATTATACTTGTATTTATACTTTTATCAAATATCCCAAACGATGTACATAGCGCCCCATGTAAAGCCTGCACCAAATGCAGTGAGCACCAACTTATCGCCCTTCTTCAACTTGTCCTTATTTTCATCCAGGCAAAGAGGAATAGAAGCAGCACTTGTATTGCCTCTGTACTGAATGTTAACAAGAACCTTCTCCGGGCTTATTCCCAATCTGTCGCCAACAGCCTCGATAATTCTCAAGTTTGCTTGGTGCGGAATAAACCAATCAATATTTTCAATGCTGAGGTTATTTCGTTTTAAGATATCCAAAGAAGAGGTATACATATCAGTAACCGCGTGACGGTAAACGGCACGACCTTCTTGATAGACAAAGTGCTCGCGAGCATCAACCGTTTCGTGTGATGCCGGATATGCAGAACCACCAGCCTTCATAACAAGGTGTGACAAGCCTTCACCGTTAACGTGATAAACCCCGTCGATAACACCAACGTTCTGCTCTTCTGTCGGCTCAAGCAAGACGCATGCGGCAGCGTCACCGAATAGCGGACATGTTGTACGGTCCTCATAGTTTGTCATACTTGACATCATCTCTGCTGCCACAACGACTACTTTCTTGTACATGCCTGAACGCACATACGCAGTTGCTGACTGCAATGCTACTATAAAGCCGGCACATGCAGCCTGTAGGTCATATCCGTAACAGTTTTTTAAACCAACCTGATGAATTATTATCGAAGCCGTTGACGGGAATCGGTAGTCTGGATTCGATGTTGCACAGATTAGTAGGTCGATATCGTCCGGATTTGTTCCTGTACTTTCAAGCAGACGCTCTACAGCTATTTTACCCATGTGAGAAGAGCCAAGACCTTCACCCTTTTGGATGCGACGCTCTTTAATGCCAACACGAGTTGTTATCCACTCATCATTGGTATCAACCATCTTTGAGAGGTCATCGTTTGTCAAGATGCTATCAGGAACGTATGACGCTATACCGGTTATTTTTGCACTATACATTATGATATGTATTCAGTTAAACAAATTTGTCCTAAATGGGTTATTTAGGACAATCTTTTACTCTTACTTTCCTTTAATTAAAGGGCTGCCTCTTTTTCGATCGCAACTCTACCACGGTAATATCCGCATTCTCCACATACTGTGTGATATACGTGCCATGCACCGCAGTTAGGGCAAAGAGCCAATGTAGGAGCAACAGCCTTGTCATGAGTTCTTCTCTTCGCTGTTCTTGTCTTAGATTGTTTTCGTTTCGGATGTGCCATTTTCTTATATTATTTTATTTGTTATCTAATAAATTCCTCAATGCATCCCATCGAGGATCGTTAGTTTCTGTCTCTTTTTCTTCTCCGCTCAAACGCTTCAGCGTGTCTGCCATCGTGGAATTGCATTCTCCTTCCGCGTGAACGTGTCTTATCGGTATCGATAGTTCTATGGTGTCATAGATAAATGGGGACAAATCAAGTTCCCGCTCATCTTTCGGAAGTATGATTATATCATCATCTTCTTCTCCATATTCGTCGCCTCGCTTGACGGTCAAACGATATTCAGATTCAACTTCGTGATCCATCTCTTCAAGACAACGATCACACAAAATCTGAACCTTGCCACGCACTGTAAAATCAAGTATATAGCAATTCAAACTATTTTTGACATTTAAAGCCACGTCAACCAACCCTGAACGAATATCCGAAGATTCCATTTCCTCGAAAAATTCAGTGCCGACAACGTAGTTAAACGCTTGATTTCCAACGGGCAATCCGACTAACTGCAATTTATAATCAGCGAACTTGTCCATTTTTCGTTCCGTTAAAACGGCACAAAGATACAAACAAATTCTTGAATTGTCAATATTTTCAACTATTTATCTTTTTTTATTGTTGATTTTTATCGTTTTATATCATCAATGCGCCTCAAGCCAATTGTCGCCCTTGCCACAATCTGCCACCAGAGGAACTCGGAATTTTGCCGCTGACTCCATCTCGCTTTTTACTATTGTTTCCACTTTTTCAAGTTCTTCCGGAAGAACATCAAAGTTTAATTCGTCGTGTACCTGAAGTATCATCTTCGAGCGGATTCCTTCCTCTTTGAACTTTTTATAGATATTAATCATCGCTATCTTTATTACGTCAGCGGCAGTTCCTTGGATAGGGGCATTGATGGCGTTACGCTCGGCATATCCGCGAACAACGGCATTGCGGGAGTTGATATCCGGCAACAGACGTCGGCGACCGAAAAGAGTTGTCACATAACCCGTAGATTTGGTTTTCTCTACACACTCGTCCATATATTTACGAACACCTGGGAACATTGCAAAATAGCCTTCGATAATGCTCTTAGCCTCGGCTCTTGAAATCTTCAGACGCTCACTCAAACCAAATGCGGATATTCCATAAATCATACCGAAATTGGCGGTCTTCGCCTTTCTTCTCTGGTCTTCGGTAACGTCTTCCAATTTCTCATGGAAAATCTTTGCTGCCGTTGCACGGTGAATATCATTTCCTGCAAGAAACGCCTCAACCATACTCTCATCTTCGCTCATATTCGCAACCAGACGCAACTCAATCTGTGAATAATCGGCAGAGAAGAACACATTTCCGTCTGCAGGAATGAAAGCCTTTCTTATCTCCCTACCCTCTTCATTGCGGATTGGGATATTCTGCAAGTTCGGATTGGTTGACGAAAGACGCCCGGTTGCCGTAACAGTTTGATTATATGTTGTATGGATTCGCCCAGTTTTCGGATTAATCAAATCCGGAAGGGCATTGACGTAAGTTGAAAGAAGTTTCTTTATCTTCCTGTATTCAAGAATCTTACCAACAATAGGATGCCTGTCTCTCAATTTTTCAAGGACCTCCTCTGTTGTTGAATACTGACCACGAGCTGTCTTCTTCGCCTTGGCATCAATTTTAAGATGCTCAAACAGCACTTCCCCAACCTGCGCAGGTGATGACACATTAAAGTCCTTACCAGCAAGTTCAAGACACTCGCGCTCTATATTGTCAAGACGCTCCGTAAGCGATACCGAATAAGCCTTCAACGCCGCTTCGTCAATACGAACGCCACTCATTTCCATATCGGCAAGCACTTGTATAAGCGGAAATTCTATATCATTAAGCAGGTGGCACATTCCCTCTTTCTCCAAAAGGGCATTTAATTTGTCTGACAATTGCAAGTTTGCCGACGCATAAGAGCAAACTGTCTCGAAATAATCGGCTGCTGCAAGAGAAACTGCATAATCAAATTTCTTGACATTTGTGCCTTGTGGCAATTCTATCTGTGGCAACTCCTTTTCAAGATAAATTTCTGAAAGCCTGTCAAGGGCGTGGCTCATCTCTGGCTGGAGCAGGTAATGCGCAATCGATGTGTCATAAAATGGTGCTGCAAATTCAATGCCGAGTCTGCTAAGAACAATAATGCTATGCTTCAAATCAGCACCAACCTTCTCTACCGAAGAACCAAGAAAATTAGCAAAGGCAGACTTCCTGTCGTCATTATACTCAACATAAAAACCATCTTTAGCCGACGTTGCCACCGCCATACCTTTCAATTCCGAAAGCATCGACTCTGCGTTGGTAGTAACGAAATACACTCCAGCACGCTCTTTCTTGGCAGCATCTTCAAGAAGTTTCTTATAATTTCCGTCATCGGCAAAAACAAACTTTCCTGAGACGACGCCTGTCAACTGGACTTCTTCAACGGCAGGCTCAAGCAAGTCATCAAAAAGCGACGGCTGGTAAGTCTCTGCCTTTTTAACAGGCTTGACAACTTTAGGAGCAACCGTCTCCGCCTTATCTCCGAGAATGCGGTGTGCAAGTGTTCGAAACTCAAGTTCATTGAAGATTGCCCTCAATGACTCTGCATCCATTTCCTTGCGTCGCAAATCTTCCTCATTAATTTCAATCGGGGCATCGGTATGTATTTCTGTCAACGTCCTTGAAAAACGGATGCTTTCAACGTTGCTTTCAATTTTCTTCTTCAAAGCACCTTTCAACTTGTCGGTGTTGGCAATTATATTTTCAACGGAACCGAATTCAAGTATCAACTTTGATGCAGTCACCTCTCCAACACCAGGACAGCCTGGAATGTTATCAACCTTATCGCCCATCAACGCAAGCAAATCAATTATCTGCTTAGGCTCGTTAACTCCGAAAATTGTGCAGACTTCCGCAATACCGCGGATTTCTGGCGGATTACCCTTGATTCCTGGGCGAAAAATCTTCACCGTCTCGCTTACCAACTGACCCAAATCCTTATCGGGCGACATAATATATGTATCATACCCTAGACCTACGCTCTTGCGTGCAAGCGTTCCAATAACGTCATCTGCCTCATACCCCGGAACTTCCACAATAGGGATACGGTAAGCACGAATTATATCCTTTATATATGGTATGGCTATCTTTATATCCTCCGGCGTTGCCTCGCGACCTGCCTTATACTCCTCATACATCTCGTGACGGAAAGTCTTTCCTGCTGGGTCAAAGCATACCGCGATATGAGTAGGATTCTCTTTTTTTAAAACCTCCTCCAGAGTATTAACAAAACCGAATATCGCCGAAGTATTCATCCCCTTCGACGTTATCCTTGGCTGATATTTTAAAGCATGGTATGCACGGAAGATTAAAGCATACGCATCAAGAAGAAATAACTTTTTATTTTCCATATATACTATTCAATAGTTTATTATAAACAGCAACGCCTTTAACAGTCAGCAGATACCTCTGACGCGGATGGCGCGGCTTGTCGGGGTACAACATCGTCACTAATCCCTCTCTCATTGCAGGATTAAGCGAATACTCAACAAAATTCTCTCGATTTTTCAATCCAACAGCAGTCATCATTTCTTTTACAGACATTATATTATTCGCTATTATTTTAACCAAACGAATAACATTCTCTTTGTCATCACACATCAGACTGGCTAAACTTGTCGGGGTACTTGTCGGGGTCAGCACTTCGATACCCTCAGGCGCATTAACCAACATAGGGCGATTTTTCAACTCATTATCTTCACCCATTAATAGATTGCGGAAAAACCGCTCCAAATATACAGATTCCCTAGCAATCCCCTTTTGTATGTTTTGATAATTTGCCCTGACCAAAGCATTTCGGAAATACCACGAATGCTTTGCAAACAAATCATTCTCCACATTGAACCCCATCGTACGTAAATACTGTATCGTAAACACAGCTGTTGTTCTTGTATTTCCTTCTCCAAACGGATGAATTTGCCACAAACCTGATACAAATTGGGCAATGTGTCCAACTATTTGACTAATGTCCAACCCAATATAGTTAAAAGTCTTTTCCTGCTCAAGATCATACTCAATGGCACGGCGAATATCTGGGGCAGAGACATACAAAACTGTGTCGCCTCGGAGCACCCATTCTTTTTTAGTGATATTATAATCCCTTATCTGTCCGGCAAACTTAAACACTCCATCAAATACGCGCCGATGAATGGCAACTAACCCCGCAAAAGTAAAAGCAAAGGTACGCTCGTTCAACAACGCCGCTATATTGGCTGAAACCTTATCAGCCTCCTCTGTTTCGGCGGCCTTTACTGCACGAATATCCTTGGATTCATAATAACTCTTGATAAGTTGCTGTACCTCATCAATAGTTATATCTCCCTCTATATGCCTGCAAGCGGTTTCAACAAGATAATCGGACGGCTTTAAACCGTCTACAGCTTGAAGGCCTATTGCTGTTTGCCACGCATAACTTTTTTCCCGCTTTTGAGGTTCTCCCTGCTGGATATATTCATCAAAGTTTACCATCCACTACCTATTAAGTTACTTATTTAAAGTCACTACAATACCCAAACCAAGAACATCAGAAATTTTTTCAATGAAATCTTTTTTCATATTATTATTACTATGGGTATTCAAGAGCCACCCATTACCCAAATCTCTCTGACTTCTGCCATATTTTTCATCCCTTCTGTTGGAAACTACAGGGACTCTACAGAATTTAAGTTTATGCTCCTCTACTACTTTTCGGACCTCCGAAACACCGATTTTTTTGACAACAGCAAAAAGTGTATCAACCGCCTTCTTTTCTGCTATCACAGTTCCATCTGGAAAGGCAACCGACATTTCACTCGCACTTTTTCTTTTCACCTGATTAGGCAAACGAACGCCTAATTCAGTATGCTTCACCTCTGGATCAAGAACTATTTCTTTCGCATCTGTTAATTCAGAGGCAAAATTACGTTTACGGCTAAGATGAACACACAATTGCTGTCCCGGGACATAGTCAACCACCAACACCAACTCGCGCTTAACTGGTTGTAAAGCAGGCTCTATAGTCTTGCTCAATATCGGAAGAATTTCTTTTTTAATAATATCCTCTTCCAGAGCACTGGCTTTCTGCTCAAGTTCAACATCGACGGGAAGTCCTTCTCGCCGCAGTGTCTCCATTGCTTTATATAAATCGCTTAATCGTGACATATACCCTCGTTTAAATATTCTATAAAAGTAGTAAAAAAACCGCTTAAAATGAATTATTCCACCGTTAAATTAGAATAATAGGTCAATAATTTATAAATTTGTGTCCTAAAAATCGTTGTATGTCGAAATTTGACGAAATAAGGCAATCTATATATCCGGAACTAACGGAACTAAATACAGTAATGAAGCAATCGTTAAACAGCAACTGTGAACTGCTGAATAGCGTTGTTGACTCATACCTGCAATCAAAAGGCAAGCAAATCCGCCCTATTATAGTTATTTTAAGTGCAAAATTCTTTGGTACTGTAACTCCGGAAGTTATCTTTGGTGCCGCTGCAATCGAACTGCTACACAACGCCTCGCTAATCCACGATGACGTTATCGACGAAACAAAAATGCGACGCGGAAAGGCTACTATCAACAGTATATGGGACAACCATATTGCAGTCCTCGCCGGCGATTTTTTCGTAAGCAACTCTCTTCAGTGTGCTATAAAAACAGGCGATTTTAAAGTTATACAGTCTATATCAGAACTCGGAAAAGAATTATCTACAGGAGAACTGGACCAAATCGACATCGCAAAGAAGCACACTATTACAAAAGAAAATTATCTAAGTATAATCTCCAGAAAGACAGCATCTTTGTTCCGCAGTTGCGTAGAAGTTGCTGGCTACACTGTTCACTCTTCTGAACGCGACATAAAGAACCTTTCGGAATACGTTCAGAAATTAGGTCTGTGCTTCCAAATTAAGGACGATATCTTCGACTATTTCAAGGACGAAGCGGTTGGCAAGCCTACCGGCAACGACCTTCGTGAAGGAAAGGTTACCCTTCCTCTTATCTACGCAATCTCCAAAGATACTCCTAAAGCGCCTGAAATGAAAAAACTGCTTATGAAGGACTGCCTGAGCGACGAAGAAATTGAAACCCTCATTGAGTTTGCAAAAGCCGAAGGAGGTATCGAATACGCATACGCGGAAATGGAGCGAATCGAAAAGGAAGCAAAGGACATTCTTAAAGAATACCCTGACAGCGAAGCAAAAGAAGCCTTCCTATCTCTTTTTCAATTTATTATCAAACGCCACAAGTAATGCTACTGTCGTGTCTTGAAGAAAACCGGACTGAAGCGGGGTGCGATGAGGCTGGCCGCGGTTGCCTTGCAGGACCCGTCTTTGCCGCAGCGGTGATACTGCCTGACGGATACACCAACGAACTTCTAAACGACTCCAAGCAACTTAGCGAAAAGAAACGCGACGCATTGAGGCCCATAATTGAGCGAGATGCTCTTGCATGGGCTGTTGGCATAGTTACAGCTGAAGAAATTGACAAAATAAACATACTGAATGCGTCTTTTCTCGCTATGCACCGTGCCATTGACGGACTTAAAATAAAGCCCGAACACTTGCTGATTGACGGCAACAGATTCAAGCCATACAAAGACATTCCTCACACATGCATAGTTAAAGGCGACGGCAAGATGATGAGCATAGCAGCTGCTTCAATCCTCGCCAAAACGCACCGCGACGAGTTTATGAAAAAAATCCACGCGGAATTTCCCCAATATGCCTGGAATGTGAATAAGGGATACCCAACAAAGACACACCGTGCAGCAATCGCTGAACACGGAGTATCGCCATACCATAGAGTATCTTTCAAACTCCTCGATACAGAACCATCACTCTTCGATGACATAGTATAAATTTATCGGCTTACACCTTGCTGCAGACAGCAAGAAAAGCATAAAGCACACACTCTTAAAGACACACAAATATCTATCAAACAATATTTTACCATAACTACTATTAACACTATCCCTACTATAGAGAATAAAGTAAAGGGGGCTCTACCGCTGTAGAAGCCCCCTTTATAAAAAAAATTGATTGTCTCACGACAACCAATCTTGTTAACCTTAAATCTAATACCATGAAAAACACATTACAAAAGTAATTTTTCTCAATATACTATGCAAGTGTTTATATATAAATTTTTCCGTAATTAATATTATTTAACTCCTCTGCTCTGTCATATTGCCCAAAGGAGAATTATAGGTTACCTCCGAAACCAAGTCCACAATGCCTTGTAAAAAAATTACAGGGGATGACGCCTCACGGCATATCCCCTGTTTAGCATATTATGAAAACTTTTATAAAGGAATTGATTGTATGAATCCTAATTAATAGAAATTAATCAAGTCATTTTCAATATCCTTACCTTCTTTAAGGATATCAAGAGCCATACGAGACACTGCTGCAGAACCGTAAGTTGCCGCAAATCTCTGTGACAGTTGCTCTTGTGTCATTGCTGAACTTGATTTTTCTTTCTTAACAACTTTGTAAACGAATACGCCGTTTTCTCCCTTTACAGGGCCAACGAACTTACCTTCTGCTGCGTATGGTGCAACACCATTCAAAGCCGGCTCAACACCGCCTACAACTGGAATAAAGTCTTGTCCGAATGTAACGACTACTGCTGTATCTACTGGCGCGTTCATCAATGTCGAGAATGCTGCCAAATCTGATGCCTTACCATTGCATTTTGCAAGAAGGGCTTCCGCTTTCTTGCTGTTTCTTGCCTTTCTTTCAACCTCCATCTTCACGAATGGATCTGAAAGTGGCATATAACCAGCTGGAATAATTTCATCAAGACAATAAGCAATCATTTTGTCATTTCCTTCCTTGTCATAGACTGGAGAAACGGCACCTGCTTCTGCACCAAACGCCCATTGAACACCCTTACGAGTTGACTCAATTCTGTTTACTTGAGGCTGGTCCTTTGAAATAGTGGCTTGCATTGGTTGATACCCTGACTTAACAGCGTTTTCAACAAATGTTGCACTTGTATTGTTTGTGTTAATATAAGTCTGAAGACCTGAACGCAAATTGTCAATTGTTTCTTCACTTGGGAAAACCTTATATGACACTTCTGCAATATCAAACATTGCCTTAGGAGCCTTCTTTTCACTCACCTTATATATAAGGGCTCCGTTATCATTACTGTCAAGAATGAAATATTCCTTATCTGCTGCAAGGATTTTTGCCTTTGCTTCTTTTGACTTGTCATCTGCTCCCAATTGCATCAAGTTCATCCACATGTCTTCTTGACCAACTGCAACCTTATTGTCTGCAACCTCAGCAAATGGCTTGCCTGATTTGAGCAAGTTTAGGACTGAATCCTGAACCGCCTTTGCTCCTTGAACTTGCAACATGCTAACTTTAACAGAGTCAACATCCATCTTCTTTGCAAGAAGTTTTGTAACTGAATGGACATCACCACGGAACGCTCTTTCAGAAACTGCTTCCGCATCTGACTTTGCAAGGAAATCTGCTGTTGCTTTGTCAACATCTGACAAGCGAACTGTCTTTTGGGCAACGCTAACATCACCGTATTTTACTCTTACTGCATCAATACCTTGTGTGCTGCGAAGCATTGAATCAACACTTGCAAACATTTTTGTTGCTGCTGACAAGTCTTCAACAGACGGAGCAATATCTACTGCAATATAATGAACTTTTCTTAACTCTTGATCAACCTCGAAGTTTTTCTTCTCCTCGTTATAACAAGCCTTAAGTTCTTCTTCCGATACAGGATAGTCCTTATCTTCCAATGAAGAGTAACGAACATTCACCATATCTACTGTAGATGCATTTGACATTTCCTCAGCAACAGCCATTTTATCCAAATCATTAGCCTGAATTGCTCCTGCTAAAAGAACGCCAAGTTTTTGATATTTTAATGAGTTAACGACTTGCTCTTCCATCTTCAACCATTGGGCACGCAATTCTGCGACTTGCTCTGCTGGAACGTTGAACTTACCCGGATTGAAAATCAATTCGTGCAACTGTGCCGGTGATTCCATACCCATTTGCTGTGCGAATTGTACAATTTGATAGTTTGCAGTCTTACCTGTCATTGCTTCAGTAACTTCTGCATCTGTAACTTCCAAATTAAGAGCCTCTACTTCTTCGCCCATCAAATGCTCGCTAATCATTTCTTCAAGCACTTGATTTTGAACCAATGCAGGGTCAACTTTTTGGTTATTGTTCATAATTTGCTGATTAGCCTCTTCATAACGACGCTGGAAATCAACAATACTGATTTTTGTACCGTCAACATTTGCTACGGTAGTGCCTGCCCCAAAGAAAGAGCGGCCTGAGTTCAAGAAGTCTCCGATGATAAACGCCAAAAGCGCAACACCGATGACAACGAGTAACATCACTGATTTACTCCTAATTTTCTCTAATGCTGCCATTTATTTTTAGTTTTTTTGTTTTCTTTTTTATTTATAGCACGCAAAGATAACGAAAAACAACAACAATGCAAAACCTAATAAGATTTTTCATTTTATTTGTTACATTTTGCTATTATAATTTAGAATATCAAATAGATAAACATGTTTTACAACATAAATCCACATATTTTTTGGCATTTTGCTAATCCTATTTATATATAAGAAGATAGTATGCATCACGTTTGTTGGCACTTTGGAATATAATTTGTAATTTTGTGCGATTTTTAATAGACAAAAGATGGAAAGAAAAGTACGCGTACGTTTTGCCCCGTCTCCTACGGGACCATTGCACATAGGCGGTGTTCGCACTGCATTGTTTAACTACCTCTTTGCTCGCCGTCACGGCGGTGAAATAATTCTGCGCATTGAGGATACTGACTCTAACCGCTTTGTTCCTGGTGCTGAGGAATATATCAACGAGGCTTTCGCTTGGCTGGGAATTTCTTTTGACGAAGGCGTTAGAGAAGGCGGCAATTTCGGTCCATACAAGCAATCACAACGTCGCGATATATATAGAACTTACGTTAAGCAACTGCTCGACAACGGCAAAGCATATATTGCTTTCGACACTCCAGAAGAACTGGATGCCAAAAGAGCGGAAATCGCTAACTTCCAATATGACGCTAAGACTCGCGGCATGATGAGAAACTCTTTGACCATGAGCGAAGAGGAAGTTAAATCACTTATCGATGCTGGCGAGAAATATGTTGTCCGCTTCTTGATTGAACCAAATAGAGACGTTGTCGTTAACGACCTTGTTCGCGGAAACGTTACTATCAATTCGTCTATTCTTGACGATAAGGTTCTTTACAAATCTGCCGATGACCTTCCTACTTACCACTTGGCAAATATCGTTGATGACCACTTGATGGAAATCACTCACGTTATCCGTGGTGAGGAATGGCTTCCGTCTGCACCTTTGCACGTACTTCTCTACGAAGCATTTGGCTGGGCTGACACTATGCCGGCTTTCGTTCACCTTCCTCTATTGCTCAAACCAGACGGAAAAGGCAAATTGAGCAAGCGTGACGGTGACCGCCTTGGATTCCCTGTTTTCCCTCTTGAATGGCACGACCCTAAGAGCGGTGAAATTTCTTCAGGATACCGCGAATCCGGATACTTGCCTCAAGCAGTTATCAATTTCCTTGCACTTCTTGGCTGGAATCCAGGTGATGATCAGGAAATCATGTCAATGGACGAACTTATCAGCAAATTCTCTTTCGAGCATTGCTCTAAGGCAGGTGCCAAATTTGACTTCGAGAAAGGCAAATGGTTCAACCACAAATATTTGCAAGAAATGTCAGATGCAGACCTTGCAAAACTATTCGCTCCTATCCTTGCTGAACACGGACACGCTGATGCAGATCTGGAAACTGTTGCGCGCATCGTTGCGCTCGTCAAAGGCAGAATCAACTTCGTTAAAGACCTTTGGGACCAATCTAAGTTCTTCTTCGAAGCACCACAATCATATAACGAAAAGGACGTTCGCAAACGCTGGAAAGAGGGAACTGCTGAAATTATGGGCGAATTAATCACAGTTCTTGAAAGCATTGAAGACTTCACTTCTGCTCCTTCAGAAAAAATCGTTCTCGATTGGATTGCTTCCAAAGAATATCATCTTGGAAACGTTATGAACGCATTCCGACTAACAGTTGTTGGAGAATGTAAAGGTCCTCACATGTTTGACATAACTGAAATCCTTGGAAAAGAGGAAACTGTCAAACGTATAAAACAAGGTATTGAGCAAATCCATCTTGCAGAATAAATATTGCTGAATTTGTAGAAATGAACTTTGTCTATAATACCGCTATACGTCTTTATTCTTTCGGGGCAAAGGTTTTTGCCCTGAAAGACAAAAAGGCGAGCCTGATGATTTCCGGTCAGAAGAAGACGATGGAAATCCTCCGAAATGAGATAGACCCTAACGATAAATACGTGTGGATTCATGTTTCCTCATTAGGAGAATTCGAACAAGGAAGACCTCTTATCGAGATGATTAAGAGGGAAAATCCCAATCAGAAAATACTATTGACATTCTTCTCTCCTTCCGGTTACGAAGTTTGCAAAAACTACCAGTTGGCAGACACTATCTGCTACCTGCCATTCGACACACCTTCTAAAGTCAAAAAATTTCTTGATGCGGTAAATATCGACAAAGCAATTTTCGTTAAGTATGAATTTTGGGGCAATTACTTGTCTCAACTAAAAAAGCGCGGCATACCGACATACATTATATCTGCAATTTTCCGTCCAACCCAGATGTTTTTCAAGCCTTACGGCGGCATGTTCCGCAAAATGCTGAACTGCTACGATAAAATTTTTGTTCAGGACAAGGAGTCGCAAGACCTGCTTGCCTCTATCGGCGTGACGAATGTTGATATATGCGGAGATACTCGTTTTGACAGAGTTACCGACATTCTCGAGAATAAAGTTGACCTGCCTATTGTTGAAACTTTTACAAGAAGCCAATATACACTTTTTGTAGGCAGTTCATGGCAACCTGATGAGGATTTCATCATTCCTTTCTTCAATAGCCATCCTGAAATGAAAATGGTTATTGCTCCCCACGAAATTTCAGAAGAAAGAATAAACGGGATTTTGGCGAAGATAAAGCGTCCTGTTGCCCTATATACGAAATCAACCCCGGAAAGTGCAGCAGATGCCGACTGCCTTATCATTGACTGCTTTGGAATTCTTTCCAAAAGTTACCGTTTCGCAACAGTCGTTTATGTTGGCGGAGGATTTGGCGTTGGCATTCACAATATCAATGAGGCTGCGGTTTATGGCGTTCCTGTTATATTCGGACCAAAATACCACAAATTCAAAGAGGCTCGTGACCTTATAAAACTTGAAGGCGCTTTCTGTGTAAACAACGCAAAAGAATATTCAGAAATTATGGACAAACTGATTTCTGATGGAAACTTCCTTGCAAAACACGGTGAAATTGCCGGCGATTACATAAAGAAGCACCTCGGTGCCACAAAAAAAATATTCGCTCAAATATTCAAGTAATGAAACCTGTTTTCCTCATAGGATATATGGGGTCGGGCAAAACCACCCTCGGACGTGCTCTCTCCAAAGAGATGGAGTGCGACTTTATCGACCTTGACAACTTTATAGAGGGGAGGTTTCGCAAAACAATAAAGGACATATTTGCCGAAAAAGGAGAAGAGGGCTTCCGCAAAATAGAGCATAATCTCTTAGAGGAGGTTTCTGAGTTTCAAGATGTCATAATCGCTTGCGGCGGAGGTACGCCGTGCCACTACAACAATATGGACATTATGAACTCCAGCGGACTGGCAATATACCTTACAACACCAACAAGCGTACTTTTCTCTCGGCTCTCACGACCCCAGCACAAGGCTAAGCGGCCGATTATTGCAAATAAAACGGATGAGGAACTGAAATCATTCATTGAAAGAAATCTCATAGAGCGGGACCATTTCTACAATAAAGCAAAAATGAAATTCGACGCCACCAAGATAGAAACGGCTGAAGAAACGATTGAAACGGCAAAAGAACTGGCTGATATAATAAAATCACAATTAGAGAAAGGCTCCGTTTAGTATCAAATAATTGCCTATTTTTCTCTTTTATTGGCTTTTACGCACAAATTTCTCTCTGTTACAAAAATTTCAACGATAATATTTTGTTCTTGAAATTTAAATTCCTATTTTTGTCAAAAACCTATAATTTAAAATTTTATACACTATGAAGAAATTATTACTTTCTACTTTAGCATTAGTGGCTACAATGTTTGCTGCTAACGCTGCTGAATCAACTTTTGATTGGGGCGCACAAGGCCTTACAAATGCTGAAGTCATTAATGGAAGAGAGTTCAAAACTCCAGAAGGCATCACTATTAAAATCGACAAAGCAACAAGTTCATCAGACCCTGCATTTTATACTGCCGCACCTGCTTGTGCCAGAATGTATGCTGGTAACGTTATAACTTTCACAGCACCTTCTGGCGGCACTTTGACAAACATTGAATTTGGCTTGTCAACTTACACAAATTACAACATGCCTGACGGTGATGACGCATTCGTTGCATCATCTGGTACTTTCACATCAGACCCTACAACAACTTTCAAAGCAACTTGGACAGGTTCTGCTGAGACTGTAACTATTGAACTTAAAAACCAAAAGAACGCTGCTGGTAAAAACCCGCAATTCCGCGCTTGCACTTACACTTTCACTTACACAGCAGGTGTTGAAACTGTTTGCGCAACTCCGAAATTCAGCATTGAAGACGGCAAGTACTACACTACTCAATCTGTAGAAATCACATCTAACACTGACGGTGCTAAGATTATGTACACTCTTGACGGTGGTGCTGAAACTGAATACACTGCTCCTGTTGAAGTTGCTGGCACTGGCAAGCACGTTATCACTGCTAAGGCTGTTAAGGCTGGTTTGGAAGATTCTCAAATCGCTACTGCAAACATCGAAATCGCTGAACCAATCAAGGTTTTAAGCATCGACGACTTCAAGATGAACGGTGAAGCAGAAGCAGCAGGCACATACTTCGAATGGACTTTCCCTGTAACTGTTGTTAGACAAGTAAACGTACCACAAACTTCAGGTGACAACAGAAACAACATCTTCGTTAAGGACGCTAACGACGACTACATGTTTATCTTTGGCTACGGTCTTACTGAATATGAAAACGGTGACGTTATCCCTGCTGGTGTTAAGGGTGAATACACTGTTTTCAACGGCCTTCCAGAAATGAAGAACCCGGTTCCTGCTTCATTGGCTCCTGCTACTGAAAAGGGCGACTGCACTCCAGTTGTTATGACAACAACACAAGTAAGTGCTGCAGACCTTAACAAGATCATCTATCTTGACAACGTTACTTACAATGTTGTTGACAAGTCAAAAACATTCACAGATGGCACAACAGACCTTAACGTTTATTGGCAAAAAGGGTGGTTAGAAACAAGCCCAGAAACAGGCACAGTTCTTGACTGCATCGCTGCAGTTGCTACTTTCAACGGCAACCTTCAAGTTAACCCAATCGAGATCCTTGACGCTTCTGCAGAACCTGGACAAGGTAGCGTAGAATCTGTTGACGCTGAAAACACAGTTATCGTTGCTAACGCAAACGGCATTGTTGTTACAGTTGCTAACGCTGAAACTGCTACAATCTTCAACGCTGCAGGTCAAGTTGTAAAGGCTGCTAACGTTGCTGCTGGCGAAACAAATATCAACGTTCCTGCTGGTTTCTACGTTGCTAAAGTTGGTAACAAAGTTGCTAAAGTTGTTGTTAGATAATAAATATCTCAACATATAAAAACAAAGGCTTCCGTTCGGAAGCCTTTGTTTTTAATTAAAAATCAACCTATTAATCACTCAACTGTAGGGGTCGAAGTCCTTTCGACCCGACCAGAATCATCAA